>NZ_DJBA01000030.1:0-154898 GCF_002435615.1 Clostridium sp. UBA5988
CATTACTTGTAAAGTGGTGTTAATATATTTATAATATTTTAATTATATAAGGTTTTATTTTATATCTTAAAAAGTAAAGTATGATAGATAATATTGTATTTTATAAATATATGAATAAAAGGGAGTTTTAAGGGGGAAAACAATGGTAAATCGAAAAGCTTTAAAAAGTAAATCAAAAGAACAATTAAGGGGGCAGTGGAAGATACCAGTCTTAATAACATTAATAATACTTGTAATTGAAGGAAGTATAAGTCTTGGTTCTGAGATTTTTAAAGATACTATAGGACCATCACTTCTGATAACAGTTATAAGCATAATAGTAAGCTTAAGTATAGCAATTATGAGTAATTCATTTTATCTTAAAATTTCTAGGGATAAGAAAGTTAAATTTTCTGATATACTTATCTCAGGTAAGACTTGGGGAAAAGGTATGGGTATACAGCTTTTAATAGTATTAATGTACATACCAATAATAATTATCATTGGTATAGTTGTAGGAATTATAGCAATTCATTATAGTAACCAGATAGTTATGGGTTCTTTATCAGGTAATTCTATTCCATCCTTTGAAGGCATGACAACAATGATTGTTCTGGTTACGTTAGTTTTATGTATACCAATAATTATTTTGGGTTTATATTTGTTTCCAGCAGTGATTTTAGTATGTGAAGATAATAGTAAGGGTGTAATTCAGTGTATAAAAGAAAGTTTTAAATTAATGAAAGGAAATGTATGGAGTTTATTTGTACTATACCTTAGCTTTTTAGGTTGGGTGATTTTATGTATTGTACCAGGTGTAGTTGTAGCTATAATTGCAGCTTTTTCATTTAATGAAATGCTCATTACTATATTACCGTTAATTATAGGGGTTACTTTTCTATGGTTAACCCCATATATGAATACAACATTTTTGAATTTCTTTAATGAAATATCTGGATATAATAATAAACCTATATATAATGAAATTGATCCATTAAATTAACAATATGTGTTATATATTTATATAAGTTGTCTATGAATGAGATTACTTATATATATAACTTAGTATTTAGCGTGAATTAAATTTTAACTAGGTTTATATATAAATGTTTATATTATAATTAAAGAAGATGTATATCAACTTAAATCCAAAGGAATTCTTTGGATTTTTATTATTAACTCTAACTGTAAGTAAATAAATTAAAGTCTAAATAAAAAAATGTTTCTAGACTTAAGATTGTATATAAATTCTATTGTTTGTTATGAATAAAGATGATAGATTTATAATAGATTACATTAAAGATAAAATATATTAATTAGCTATGTATTGGATAAATATAAATAAATGATAAGGTGATGAAATGAAGATAGTATGTTCAATAGGTCCTAATGTTAAGACCTTAAATGATTTAGATAAGTTTGTAAATGCAGGAATGAATTCTATGAGATTGAATTTTTCTCATATAGAAAATGATACAGCTAAAAAACAAATTAAGTATATGAAAGAGAATTATCCTGATATTTCTATTATTCAAGATTTGCAAGGCAATAAAATTAGAATATCTAATTTGTTTAATGGCCAATTAAGGGTTAACTTTGGAGAAACCGTATATTTTTGTAGTGAAGAATTTTTTAAAGAAAATCTTAGACATAGTGGAAGGAATACACTAATTCCAATTTCTTTTCAAGGACAATTTACATGGATTTCTAAATGTAAAAAAATCCTTATGAAGGATGGAACAATGGAATTTAATGTTGTAGGAAAGCTTAAGGATAAAGAGGCAATAAAGGCAGAAGTTGTTTTAGGTGGCATGGTTAGAGGCGAGAAGGGCTTAAATGCTCCGGGAATGGATAGATCAGGCATGACGTTAACCATGAAGGATAAGAAGGATATTGAGTTTGGACTATTAAATGGTGTGGATATAATATGTCTTTCCTATGTTACGAGAGAATCTGATATTTTAGAATTAAAGGAATATATAAAAAAAGTAAAGAAATATAATCCTCAAATTATTATGCCTAAAATTTGGGCAAAAATAGAGTGTAAAGAGGGAATTCTTAATTTTGATTCTATTTTAAAATCTGTTGATGGAATTATGCTAGGTAGGGGAGATTTATTCTCGGAATTGGATATAACGGAAATTCCTTTTGTACAGGATGAAATAATAGGAAGGATGAAATCTGAAAAAAAGGAGCTTATAATCGCAACTTATGTGTTAGATTCTATGAGGAGTGCTCGAAAACCTAAAATTCCTGAATTAGATGATTTATATAATTTTATAAAAAATAAGGTGGATGGAATTATGCTAGCTGGAGAAGTTGGGGTAGGTAAAAATCCTCTCCATGTTATAAGATTTACTAAAGAATTTATAGATAAATATAGTTATCTTAGTTAAGAAAAAAAATGAAGATGGATATAAAATTTATATCCATCTTCATTTTAGAATTAATTCACTATTTAATCTAGTTTAGTTATATTTTAGGCATGAATTATATATATTTACATGGGGTTCAATGATATAATTAAATATAGATAGTGTAAAAACTCTACACTAACCTAAGCATATAGGGGGGGATTATTATGAATAAAGATTTACAGAAGGAAAAGATACAAGAAATATATAATGAAATTACTAGATTAACAGAAGAATTATCAAAAATTCAATGTACTCATAATGAATGTGAAGAATGTCCTTTTAGAGAATTGACAACAACTGATTCTAATCAAACACTTGATTGTGGTGGATTTATTGATTTATTCATGTATAACTAATAAATCCTTATAATTATTTAAAATGTAGAATAAAAGCAATAGACTTAATTTTGTCTATTGCTTTTAAACATATATTAATGAAAATTTATATAAACTATTTTCCTAAGTCAAATATATCTAAATCTTTAACTTTCAATCCTCGTTTCATTACTGTTACCATCGCTCTTAAGGTATCGAGAGAAGTCATTAATGAAACTCCTGATTCTACAGCTGTTCTTCTAAGTTTAAAGCCATCGCGCTGAGAGTCATTTCCTCTAGTTGGTGTATTAACTATCATATTTATAGATTTATTTCTGATAGAATCTACTATATCGGGTTTTCCTTCACCAATTTTATTAACTATTTTTGCATCTATACCTTCGATTTGAAGCATTTTTGCAGTTCCTTCTGTGGCTACTATCTGACAGCCAAGTAAGTTCATTTCTTTAGCTAGTATTAAGAATTCATCTTTGTCACTATTATTTATGTTTGCAAGTAATTTGTCTCCAGACTTTAAAATTGGTCTTTTGGCAGCCAAGAAACCCTTCATCATAGCTTCATCAAAGGTATGTCCTACACCAAGTACTTCTCCAGTAGATCTCATTTCAGGTCCAAGACTTACTTCAACCTTTGGAAGCTTTTCAGTAGAGAATATAGGTACTTTTACAGTTACAAAATCTGGTTCAGCACATATTTGTTCCTTATATCCCATATCTTCTAGAGATTCTCCAAGCATGGCGCGAGTAGCTAATTCAACTATAGGAACATTAGTAACCTTACTTATATATGGAACTGTACGAGAAGCTCTAGGATTAACTTCTATGATAAAAATTTCTCCTTCAAACTCAATGAACTGAATATTTATCATGCCAAGAACTTTAAGTTCTAAAGCAATCTTCTTTGTATCTTCAAAGATAGTATTCTTAGATTTGTCAGATATATTTTGAGAAGGATATATGCTTATAGAATCTCCAGAGTGGACTCCGGCTTTTTCAAGATGTTCCATAATTCCTGGAATTAATATACTTTTACCATCACAGATAGCATCCACTTCAATCTCTCTACCAACTAAGTATCTATCAATCAAAACAGGATTTTTATGATCTCTTTTAAAAGAATTCTCCAAATACTTTTTAAGTTCCTTTTCTCTATAGGTGATTTCCATACCTTGACCTCCTAACACATAAGAAGGTCTAACAAGTACAGGATATCCAAGGTTCTCAGCACCAACAATTCCTTCATCAAGGTTCCATACTGCAATTCCTTTAGGTCTATTAATATCAAGATCTTCAAGCATAGCATCAAATCTTTCTCTATCTTCGGCCCTATCTATACCGTCAGCATCAGTACCTAAAATCTTAATTCCATTTTCTCTTAAAAACTTAGATAATTTTATAGCAGTTTGACCACCAAATTGAAGAATTACACCTTCAGGTTTTTCCTTGTTGATTATGTTGAGTACATCTTCTTCAGTTAGAGGTTCAAAGTAAAGTTTATCTGATATATCAAAGTCCGTTGATACAGTTTCCGGGTTGTTATTTACAATTATAGTTTCGATGCCTTTTTTCTTAAGAGCTCTAACAGCATGAACAGAGCAGTAATCAAACTCAATCCCTTGTCCGATTCTAATAGGACCTGAACCTATCACCATTACTTTTCTTTTATCAGATACAACTACTTCGTCAAATTCTTCATAGGTTGAATAGTAGTATGGTGATATGGCATCAAACTCTCCAGCGCAAGTATCTACCATCTTATAGGTTGGCATAATGTTATACAGCTTTCTAAGAGTATACAATTCTATAGGGCTAATATCCATTAAGTCTGCAATACCTTTGTCTGAAAAACCCTTTTTCTTTAATAGTTTTAGATAATCTTTGTTTAAATCTTCTAACTTAGCAGTTTTTAAGAATTCTTCTTGTTCTACTATCCATTTTATTTTATTTATAAAGAAGGTATTTATTCCTGTAACCTCTGATAACTTCTCCACTAGATATTTTCTTCTAAGCATTTCAGCTAGATCAAAGATTCTTTCATCATCTGGCACCATTACGCTACTCTTTAGCTGAGATAAAGTTTTTTCCTGAGATGGTTTATGATCTAACACATATTTTCCTATTTCTAAGGAGCGAATTCCTTTTAGGAAGGCAGCCTCAAAATTTGATCCTATAGCCATAATTTCCCCCGTTGCCATCATTTTGGTTCCTAAGGATTTATTGGCATTTTTAAATTTATCAAAAGGCCATTTTGGTATTTTTACAACTACATAATCAAGAGCTGGCTCAAAGGAAGCCATTGTTTTACCAGTAACGGAATTTACAATTTCATCTAGGGTATATCCAAGGCTGATTTTTGCAGCTACCTTAGCTATAGGATATCCTGTAGCCTTTGATGCAAGGGCAGAAGAACGAGAAACTCTAGGGTTTATTTCAATTACAGCATACTCAAAACTATTAGGATTTAAAGCAAACTGTACATTACAACCCCCAATAATTCCTACTTCGTCTATTATTTTTAATGCTGAAGTCCTAAGCATTTGATATTCTTTGTCAGAAAGGGTTTGAGACGGAGCAATAACTATGGAATCTCCTGTATGAACACCAACGGGATCTATGTTTTCCATATTGCATACTGTTATGCAATTCCCATGAGAATCACGCATAACTTCATATTCAACTTCCTTCCATCCTTTAATACTTTTTTCTAGAAGAACTTGTTTTACAGGGCTAAGATAAAGACCGTTTTCTAATATGGTAATTAATTCTTCTTCAGTATCTGCAATACCACCACCAGTACCACCAAGGGTGTAGGCAGGTCTTACAATTACAGGGTAACCAATCTTTTTTGCAAAGTTAACTCCAGAATCTACATCATTTACTATATCTGACTCAATAACAGGTTCGTTGATTTTTTCCATTAATGCCTTAAATAAATCTCTGTCTTCACCTTTTTTTATAGATTTTACAGAAGTTCCTATGATTTTAACTCCATACTTATCTAATATACCTTTTTCAGCAAGTTCTATAGTTAGATTTAAACCTGTTTGTCCACCCATACCTGATAAAATGCTGTCTGGTTTTTCTTTTACTATAATTTTCTCAATAAACTCAGTAGTTAATGGCTCTATATATATTTTATTTGCCACTTCCTTGTCAGTCATTATGGTTGCAGGGTTAGAGTTTATTAGTATGGTTTCTATCCCTTCTTCCATAAGTGCTCTACAAGCTTGAGTTCCAGAATAGTCGAATTCAGCTGATTGTCCTATTACAATTGGACCAGATCCTATTATTAATACCTTTTTTATATCATTTCTCTTACTCATTGATTATTCCTCCTACATGAAAGCTCACTGTCTTTCTTAATGTAATTTATTTTATTAAGCTTAAAAAACTATCAAATATAACATTATTTTCTTTAGGTCCTGGTGATGCTTCTGGATGATATTGTACACTTGCTACTGGCAATTTTTTATGCATCATACCTTCTAATGTGCCGTCATTTACACTGACATGAGTTATGTCCATATCAACAGGTAACTTAGAAACATAGTAGCCATGATTTTGACTAGTTATGTATACCTTACTTGATATAATATCTTTCACTGGGTGATTAGATCCTCTATGACCAAACTTTAGTTTACTAGTTTCTCCACCAAAGGCCCAAGCTAAAAGTTGATGTCCAAGGCAAATTCCGCAAGTAGGTTTTGAAGTTGCTAATTTTACTACTTCTTTAACTATATTATCTAATTTCATAGGGTCTCCAGGACCATTAGATAGAAATATTAAATCAGGGTTTAAAGAAAGAATTTCTTCAGCCTTTGAGGTAGCTGGAAACACAGTTAATCTACAATTTCTTTCTTTAAAACTTCTCAAGATATTTGATTTAACTCCAAAATCCATAACGGCAACATGTGGTCCACTGCCTGGTATTTCATATATTTCATCAGTAGATACTTTATACACAGCATCATCATTTTGGAATTTTTCCAACTTATCCTTTATATCTTCTAAGGATAAGTTTTTAGTTGTTATATAACCCTTCATTGATCCATGGTCTCTAAGAATTTTCGTAAGGGCCCTTGTATCAATACCTTCTAGTCCAAAAATCTTGTTTTCTATAAGATATCCATCTAACTCCATCTCACATCTGAAGTTTGAAGGATTATTAGATTTTTCTCTTACAATAAAACCCTTAACTTTTGGAGAAGAAGATTCTAAATCCTCTAAATTAATTCCATAATTTCCAATTAAGGGATAGGTCATAGTTACAATTTGACCATAATAAGATGGATCAGTAAGAGTTTCCTGATACCCAGTCATAGATGTATTAAATACTACTTCTCCAACGGTATCATCAATGTAACCAAAGGCTTTACCTTTGAATTCCATTCCGTTTTCTAATATAAGTTTTGCTTCAATATTTTTTGTTTTCAAGAAAAACCCTCCAATCAAAATAATTAATGTACAACAAAAAGGACAACAAACAAAGCAAATTATAAGCTGCTCTATTTATTATCCTATGGGTTTCTCTTTAAAATAATTATAATTCTAGCCATTATTCCTGTCTCCCTTCTTGGCCTCTCTGGACCAACTTAAAAGTAGATTTGTCCTTTTGATTTTATAAAAAACTTTTTAAAATGTCAATAATAAAATAAATATATTATTATAAAATATAATTTCTACTGAAATATTTAGCAAATATTTGCTGAATAAATCTAATAAAATTACTAACAATAAATTCAGGAGGTGATAACAAATGAGTAAAAACAATAATTTAAAAAACAATGGTTTAAAAAATAATAGTAATCTCCAAGGGTTAAATTCAAAGGCTATTGGTAATTATACTAAAGGCGCCGTAGAAAATTTTGAAAATAAAATTGTTAGTGAAACAAATTATTTAGAAAAAGTAAATAAAAATTTAGATAAATAAAAGTATTTATAAATAAGCTTAGGTAAATTTAATTTTATCTAAGCTTATTTTTGTTAATTTTTATTAAATTCCATTGCAAATATAAATTAATTATATATTATATTAATTATTAGAAGTTTTTAAGGAGTATATTATGAGTTGTTTAGGAAATATTATTTGGTTTATATTTGGAGGATTAGTTGCAGGGTTACAATGGTTTTTAACAGGTCTTTTATGGTGTATAACTATTGTGGGAATACCAGTTGGAATTCAGTGTTTTAAGTTAGCTAAACTACAATTTGCACCTTTCGGAAAAGAAGTTATTACAACAAATGATAGTAGTATGGGATTTTTTCTTAATATATTATGGGTAATATTTGGAGGTTTGCTCCTTGCAATAACCAATTTAATAAGTGCATTTTTACTGTCCATAACTATAATAGGTATACCTTTTGCTGCACAATCATTAAAAATGGCAAAATTATCCTTAGCACCATTTGGAAAAGATGTAATATAAAAATTGATTTAATAAGTTATATTTATGATTATTGTAGTATTAAAGTAATTATATAGGAGGAATTATGAGAGATATATCAGAATTAAAGGGGAAGATTTTTAGACACTTTAAAGGGGATTTATATTTACTTGAGGATTTTGTAATAAATTCAGAAACACAAGAAAAGATGGTGCTATATAGAGCATTATATGGGGAGTGTGGATTGTTTGTAAGACCATATAAGATGTTTATAGAAGAAGTACCTAAAAATAAGGTTAATCCAACAGGACAAAGGTATAGATTTCAAGAGATAATAGTAGAAAGTAAAAATATTTGAAGTAAAGAATAGTATAAAATATAAATCTATGTTATAATAGTAATCGTATGTTTTAAAGAAAAGTTCAAGAGGTTTTACCCAATGGGTAAGACTTTTTTAATGATAATTGGAGGTAACGTTATGATTAGTACTACAGGAGTTAGTTTAAGATACGGAGGACGTAAACTTTTTGAGGATGTTAATATTAAGTTCACAGAAGGTAATTGTTATGGATTAATAGGAGCAAATGGTGCAGGAAAGTCTACATTTCTTAAAATATTATCAGGAGATATAGAACCTAATACAGGCGAAGTTAATATAACACCAGGACAAAGATTAGCAGTTTTAAAGCAAGATCACTTTGCTTATGATGAAGAAGAAGTACTAAGAACTGTAATTATGGGTCATCCTAGATTAATTGAAATTATGAATGAAAAGGATGCTCTTTATGCTAAAGAAGATTTTAGTGATGAAGATGGTATAAGAGCTTCTGAGCTTGAAGGTGAGTTTGCAGATCTTAATGGTTGGGAAGCTGAAAGTGAAGCAGCTACATTACTTCAAGGACTTGGGATAACAGAAGATTTACATTACAAGTTAATGAAGGATTTAAATGGTTCAGAGAAGGTTAAAGTCTTACTTGCACAAGCTTTATTTGGTCATCCAGATATTCTTTTACTTGACGAGCCTACCAACCACTTAGATATTAAATCTATAGCTTGGCTTGAAAATTTCTTAATGGATTTTGAAGGAACTGTTATTGTGGTATCCCACGATAGACACTTCCTAAATAAAGTATGTACTAATATGGCTGATGTAGACTTTGGAAAAATTCAAATGTATGTAGGTAACTATGATTTCTGGTATGAATCAAGTCAATTAGCATTACAAATGTCTAAGGATCAGAATAAAAAGAAAGAAGAAAAAATTAAGGAACTTCAAAACTTTATAGCTCGTTTTAGTTCTAATGCATCAAAAGCTAAGCAAGCAACTAGTAGAAAGAAGCAATTAGATAAATTGACTCTTGATGATATTAAGCCATCTTCAAGAAGATATCCATTTGTAGGATTTAAAGCGGATAGAGAAGCTGGTAATGATTTGCTAGTTGTTGAGAATCTATGTAAGACTATTGATGGTGTTAAAGTTTTAGATAATGTAAGTTTTATGATATATAAGAATGATAAGGTAGCATTTTTAGGAGATGGTATTGCTAAAACCACTTTATTTAAAATATTGATGGGTGAAATGGAACCAGATAGTGGAAGCTATAAATGGGGGATAACTACATCTCAATCGTATTTCCCATCTGATAACTCAGAGTTCTTTGAGGGTTGCGATCAAAATCTTGTGGATTGGTTAAGACAATTTTCAGAAGAAAAGGCGGAAAGTTTTATAAGAGGATTCCTTGGAAGAATGTTATTCTCAGGAGAAGAAGCATTAAAGCAAGCATCTGTGCTATCTGGAGGGGAAAAAGTTCGTTGTATGCTATCAAAGATGATGTTAAGTGGAGCTAACGTATTAATCTTAGATGAGCCTACAAACCACCTAGATCTTGAATCCATAACAGCAGTTAATAATGGATTAATTAACTTTGCTGGAACTATATTATTTACATCTCATGACCATCAGTTTATTAATACTGTTGCAAATAGAATAATAGAAATTATTCCTGGTGGTGTAATTGATAAGAATATGACTTATGATGAGTATTTAGAATTAAAATAGAGCTTAGGTTGATATAAAAATTACTTTGGTATTATATAGGCATTGTATGAATAAATCAGCATTTAGTTTGTATAAATATTAATTTATTTAGTTGACATTTTACTATTATTTATTTATAATACAAATAATATAAAATTTAATATGGAAATTCTATGAAAAGGACAGTACTTTCTTTATTAATTCTTAAAGCGAGTGAAGGTTGGTGTGAGCTTCACAAGAATAAAAGAATCTTAACAAGTAATTGTAGAGAAATTTATTTATAATAAATTAGGAAGAGAACCTTGGAGAAACTGCCCCAAAGGGTTACTTAGTAGGGTTGGTCGTGAAAAGCGTTAAAATTATGAGTGGACTTTTAAAAAAAGTCAATTAGAGTGGTACCACGGGTATATAACCGTCTCTTTCCAATGGAAAGAGACGGTTTTTTTATATGCATTTTGAAATTTTAATAAATAAAAGAGTTAGAAATAAAAAGGAGGATTTATTATGGAGTATAAAAATATAATAGCAGAAAATTTATGTAAGCATATAGATATGGAAAAGGAAACAATAGAAAGACTTGTTGAAAACCCACCAAAACCAGAAATGGGGGACTTTGCATTCCCGTGTTTTCAGTTAGCAAAATCTATGAAAAAAGCACCAAATATGATAGCTCAAGATCTAAAAGGATTACTTGGTAATTTAGATGGATTTGAAAAAATAGAAGCTTTTGGTCCTTATATAAACTTTTTTGTAGCTAAAAATGATTTTATGAAAGAAATTATTGAAAAAGTATTAAATGAGAAAGAGAATTATGGAAGTACAAAAGAAGGAGAAGGCAAAAATGTAATTGTTGAATATTGTTCAGCTAATATTGCAAAGCCATTTCACGTAGGACATTTATATACTACTATGATTGGTAACTCTCTTTATAAAATATTTAATTCTCAAGGATATAATGCTATAGGGATAAACCACTTAGGAGACTGGGGAACACAATTTGGTAAACTTATATATGCATATAATCATTGGGGTGATGAGAAAGCTTTAGAGGAAGAACCAATTAAAGAAATGTTAAGGGTTTATGTAAAATTTCATGATGAAGCAGAAAAAAATCCTGCTCTTGATGATGAAGGGAGAAAGCATTTTAAACTTCTAGAGGATGGCAATGAAGAAGAAGTTAAGCTTTGGACTAAATTTAAAGACTTAAGTTTAAAGGAATTTGATAAGTTATTTGAAATGTTAAATGTTAAATTTGATTCTTTTGCTGGTGAAAGCTTCTATCAAGATAAAATGGACGCTGTTATTGATGAAATAGAATCTAAAGGTTTATTAACGGAAAGTAATGGTGCTAAGGTTGTTATGTTAGAGGAGCTTAATATTCCACCTTGTATAATAAAGAAGGCAGATGGAGCTACAATATATGCAACTCGTGACTTAGCAGCTATGTTCTATAGAAAGAAAACTTATAATTTCTATAAGAATATATATGTAGTTGCAAAGGATCAATCCCTTCACTTTAAACAAGTATTTAGTACAGTTAAAAAGATGGGCTATGCTTGGGCTGATGATTGTATACATGTACCATTTGGTTTAGTTCGTTTCCCAGATAAGAAGCTATCTACAAGAAAAGGTGATGTAGTATTCCTTGAGGATTTGTTAAACGAAGCTGTAGTTAAAACAGAGGAAATAATAAATGAGAAAAATCCTACATTAGAAAATAAAAAAGAAGTAGCTAAAAAGGTAGGAATTGGAGCTGTTGTATTTGCTTATCTTAAAAATTCAAGGGAGAGAGACATAATCTTTGATTGGGATGAAATGCTTAGTTTTGAAGGAGAAACTGGACCATATGTTCAATATACTTATGCTAGAGGAAAGAGTATTTTAAGAAAATTAGGAGAAGGTACTGGAGAAGTTGATTATGGTAAGCTTATTTCAGAGGAAGAGTTTGAACTAGTTAAAACTTTATCTGGGTTTAATAATTCTATTAAGCAGGCTTTGGATAAACTACAACCAAGTATAGTTACAAGATTTACTATAGATGTAGCTAAGGCTTTTAATAAGTTCTATAATTCTATAAATATATCTAATTCGGAGGACGAAGTAACAAAGAATACCAGATTAGCTTTAGTTAAGGCTACTCTTCAAGTAATAGAAAATGGATTACATCTTATAGGTCTTGAAACGGTAGATGAAATGTAATAAAAGATTAATATAAAGAAAATTAATATAAAGAAAATCCCTTGGATTATAAATTGTCCAAGGGATTTTCTTTATTTATTGTGTTATTTATCATCTTCATGTTTTTCTATTGAATTAACATAATTAGGACATTTAGAGGTACAACTACCACAATTACATCCTTTAGATTTTTTCTTTAAATTTTTAAAAAGAATAAAGATGGCTAATACAACAATAATTATAGTTATAAGTATTTCCATAATATTATCACCTCTTTAAAATATCAGTGAAGCTATGTGATATATTCCAAATGAAAAAATCCATGCCACAATAAATTGATATACAACTGAGAATACAGCAAGTTTTCCACTAAATTCTTTCTTAAAAGTAGCTATAACAGAAACGCATGGGGTGTATAACAAAGTAAATACTAAGAAAGAAATACCACTGGCTATTGTAAATGTTGTAGCTATGCTATTAGCTAAATCACCAGTATAAAGTACTCCTAAAGTTCCGATAACTACTTCTTTAGCCATGAGCCCAGTTAAAAGTGCCACAGCGTTTTCCCATGTACCAAAGCCTAATGGAGCAAAAATTGGAGATATGAAGTTACCTATAGATGCAAGGAAACTTTCGTTAATTTCAGACATTCCACTCATATTAAAGTTTGATAAGAACCATACTAGAACAGATATAGAGAATATTAAAGTTCCAGCTTTTTTTAAAAATCCTTTACCTTTTTCCCAAGTATGAAGTATTAAACTTTTAAACTCAGGAAGTTTGTATTCAGGTAATTCTATGATAAAGGGTTCTTCGTCTTTTTTAAATAAAGTATTTTTAAATATAAACGCCATTATAAAGGCTACTATAAGTCCTAAGAAATATAATCCGAAAATGACTAATGATTCATAACCTGCAAAGAGTGCACCAGCAAATAGGGCATATACAGGTAATCTTGCATTACAAGACATAAAAGGAATAATCAGAGCTGTTAACTTTCTATCTTTTTCACTTTCTAAAGTTCTTGCAGACATTATTCCTGGTACTGAACATCCAAAGCCCATTATTAAAGGTATAAATGCCTTTCCTGAAAGTCCTAATTTTCTCATTAACTTGTCCATAATAAATGCTGTTCTAGCCATATAACCGCTATCTTCAAGGAAGCTAATTCCTACAAATAGAGTTAATATAATTGGAAGAAACACAATTACTGAACCAACACCACCAATGATACCATCAATTATTAATGATTTAAACCAAGGGGATGTATTAGCTAGAGGTATTTCTATTAAAGATACAAAGTCTTCATTGACTAGTTTATCAGCTAATTCTTGCAGTGGCCCACCAACCCAATCAAAGGTAAATTTAAATATAATAAACATAATTCCTAAAAATATAGGGTAAGCCAAAAACTTATTAAGCACAATAGAATCTAATTTTTCAGTAATAGTATTAATGTTTGTTTTTTTTCCTTCTACACATCTGTTCAGAATGTTTTCTATATATCCATAGGTTTCTTTTTCGTTCATTTTATTAAACTCATGTTTAGAATTAATAGTTTTATTTATAGAGTCAAAGGAAGAGTTATTAATAAGAAAATCTTTAACCTCTTTTACACCTTCACCTTTAGAAGCAGATATAGCCATAATATTCACACCTAATTCTTTAGATAAATCGGAATAATTTATGTGAATTCCATTACTTTCTGCTACATCTATCATATTTACCACTAATAAAATAGGCTTATTAAATTCGGTTAATTGAGAGGTTAAGTAAAGGTTTCTCTCAAGATTAGAACCGTCTATTATATTTATGATTAAATCTACTTCATCAGTATATAAAAAGTTTTTAGACACTTTTTCTTCATTAGAAAAGGTATCCATTGCATATATACCTGGTAGGTCAACAATTTTTATATCCTTTGACAAATATCCTTCTTTTTTATCTACAGTTACACCTGCCCAGTTACCTACATATTGGTTAGAACCTGTTAGTGCATTAAATAAAGTTGTTTTTCCTACATTAGGATTACCAATAAGGGCAATAGTTTTCATATTACACTGCCTCCTTAATAAAAATTAATTCAGCATCTTTTTTTCTGATTGCAAGGTCTGTCCCTCTTAAGTTTACAATAATTGGATCTCCTAAAGGAGCGGTTTTCTTAACTAAAACCTCTGTTCCTTCAACAAATCCTAAAGCTAATAATCTTTTAGCTAATCTATCATCACATGCAAGTTCTTTAATTAAACCTTTATCACCAGGTTTTAAATTAAAAACATTCATGAATATCACTCCTTTATGAAAATAATTATCAATATCTATGGTATCATTATATTCTAAATGATAACCAATGTCAACTTAAAATATGTATTAATAAAATGCATAAAACGGATGTATAATATAGATAAAAGGGATTTATTTATGGTATAATATAATTATATATTTTTATAGTACATATAATTATATATAGGTTTATTTGAAGTACAATACCTATTAAAGAAATGAGTGGTAAGGTGATAGTTAAAGAAAGTACTATAGACATTGAAAAAGATAAATTTAAACAAAGTCTAAATATTAGCGGAGATAATGAACTTTATAAAAAATCAGTTTTCTTTGACTTAGAACATTATGTTTATAAGAAACCTATATGCATAGGGGTCTTTGGAGCAGGATATTATGACGAAGAAAATAATAAGTTGGTAATTACTCAGTATATGATTGAAAATAAGCATGAACTTGAGAAAATTCTTGCCTTGGCTAAAGAGTATTTTGAAAATATGAGAAATACTTTAAAAAAAGAATATGTTGTTACTTTTTCAGGGAATAATGATTATCTAGTAATTGATTATCTGTTTAAAAAATATAAGTTAAATTATACTGTAGAAGAATATTTTAAGAGTATAGATTTGCAAAAAAAATATGAACAAGTTAAACAGAAGTCAATAGGCCTTAAAGCACTAGAGAGTGAATGTGACATTGTTAGGGAAAGTGAAGTCATAAGTGGCTCAACATTAGCTAAAACCTTTGGTAAGATAATGAAAGATGATATGTATTTTTCAAGAATGCCAATGGAAAAGAAAGAGAAAATTCTTTTGTATAATATGCAGGATGTAGTTAGTTTATTTCATATATATACTCAATGGAATAAGTATATTAGACCAGAGTAATTAAAAACTATCTCATAGAAGAATATAAATTTGTATTTTTCTATGAGATAGTTTTATATATATTGTATTTGGTATTCACAAATTTAGAATGTGGGAAATAATAGTTGAATTGTATAGAATGAATTAATATATTAAACATGATACTACATAAATTCATAATAACATACAAAATACATATAATTCTAAAAATTTAGGGGGTATTATGGAAATATTAAGAAAAGGGAAAGGCGCTACTATAGGCAATGATAAATGTGACTTAGTACTTAAAAATGGAAAATTTATTAATGTATTTACGGAAGAAATAGAAGAGGGAGATATAGGAATTATTGATGATACAATTATAGGAATAGGTTCATATGAAGGGATTAAGGAAATAGATTGTAGTTTTAAAGTTATATGTCCAGGGTTTATGGATGGACACATTCATGTGGAATCTTCCATGACAACTCCAGAATCTTATGGAAATGTAGCTTTAGCCAATGGGGTTACTACAGTAGTAGCTGATCCGCACGAAATTGCCAATGTACTTGGAATTGATGGAATATCTTTCATGCTAGATAGTGCACAAAGAAGTCCTTTGGATATATATTTTATGATGCCTTCCTGTGTACCAGCAGTATCATTCGAAGAGAACGGTGCTATTTTAAGTGCAGAAGATTTATCTAAGTTTATTGATAAACCAGAAGTAATAGGGCTTGGTGAGGTAATGGATATACCTTCTGTAATAGAGCAAGCACCGTCCATGATGAATAAGTTGAATGTATTTAGAGATAAAATTATAGATGGGCATGCACCTCAAATTTCTTATAAACATCTTAATCAATACATTTTATCAGGTGTAAGAACTGACCACGAATGTTCTTCAAAAGAAGAGGCTTTAGAAAAAGTAAAATTAGGTATGTATATTCTTATAAGGGAAGGTTCTGCTGCTAAAAATTTAAAGGATTTGATTTCTGCAGTTAATAATAAGAATTTTCGAAGGTTTTTATTTTGTACTGATGATAGACATCTAGAGGATTTAGTGGAAGAGGGATCTATAAATAATGCTATTAAACTCAGTATACAAAGTGGTATTGATCCTATAAAGGCATATATAATGGGGAGTTATAATGGGTACACATGTTATGGTATAAAAGATAAAGGAGCTATAGCACCAGGATATAAGGCTGATCTGGTTATTTTAAATGATTTAAATGAGGTAGATATTTATAAAGTAATTAAGTCAGGTCGAGAAATAGATGACTATAATAAATTATCTTACATTGTTAAAAGTGAAAACACTATGAATATAGAAAAGCTGAAAGAAGAGGACTTTAGAATACTATCTAATGGAAACAAAGTAAATGTAATTGGTGTAACTCCAGGATCTCTTGAAACTAAGTTGTTAGTGAAATCTAGTAAAACTATAGATGGATATTTAGATATGAGTGAATATGAAGATGTTTTAAAAATAGGAGTTTTCGAAAGACATAAAAATACAAATCATTATTCCTTAGGATATTTATCGGGATTAGGTGTTAAAAATTGTGCTATAGCTCAAAGTATAGCACACGATTCTCATAATATTATAGTTATAGGAGATAATGATAAGGATATGTGTAAGGCGGTAAATAAGCTAATTGACATAGGTGGAGGAATTACTATAGTCAGTGAAGGTGTACTAATTGATAGTCTATCCTTAGAAATAGGAGGATTGATGACTAATTCACCTATAGATTATGTATATAATAAGTTAAAAAATTTAAATAGATTAGTAAAGAACTACGGATTAAAACCTGATATGGATGCGTTTATAACCTTATCTTTCATGAGTCTACCTGTTATTCCAAAGGTGAAGCTTACAAGTAAAGGATTATTTTCCTATGATTTATTTAAATTTATTGAACTTTCTTTTAATTAATTACAACACAATATTACAAGTTATATAATATTAATAATACTTTTTGTATAATTTAAAAATGAACAACATTAGTTAAGGAGATTGTAATCTTGAAGAACTTAAACTCTATATATAAATTTAGGAAATATATCGGTATGAGGAATATAAAAACTGCTCTAGCCGCAGTAATAAGTGTAATTGTAGCTGAATTGTTTCAGCTTCAATCACCATTCTTTGTGGTTACAGGTGCCTTGATTTCTATGGAAACCACAGTGAAGAAGGGAATTAATGCTGGAATTGCAAGGGTGCTTGGTACTATAATAGGAGGGTTAATAGGCATTATAACTGTTCTAATAGATCCAGGTAACATATTTCTACTCTTTTTAGGAATGGTACTTTTGATTACATTACTTAATATATTAAAATGGCAAGACTCTATATCTATGGCTTGTGTTGTATTTTGTGTAATTATGATTACTATGACTAGTGAAAATATAGTTCTATACGCTTTTCAAAGAACCGTTGATACTATTGTTGGAATTGTAATATCGATAATAATTAATTACATTATATCTCCACCCTCAGATTCTAAATTTGCTAAGGGTAAATCGGATCATGAGTATGATGAAGATATAGAAAATTTTATTATGAAAGTTCCTGAAAAAATAGATATAAAAGAGTAAAAATAGTAAAAACTACTGATATATTTATCAATTAATCAGTAGTTTTTATTTTCTAAAATTTTATTAATTAAATGTTATAGATTAAATACATACCTATAAATGAAGTAATAATGAGTAAAACTTCCAAGTAGAACAAAAATATGAAATATTTCATGTGCACCAAAAGTTCTATGTTTTCCTTTTCTTTCTAAGCAATATATAATTCCACCTATGGTATATAATACTCCTCCTAATACTAATATTGAAAGTCCTATACTAGATACGACTTTTGAAAGAGGATTAAAAATGAATATAGCCATCCATCCCATAGCAATATAAATAGTAGAAGACAACCAAGAAGGACAATTAATCCAATACAATTTAAAAAGAATTCCAATTATAGCTACAGTCCATATTATAGCCAGCATATAGTACCTAATTGGTGTCTCTAATAAAACTAAGCATATAGGAGTATAAGTTCCAGCAATTAATACAAATATCATAGCATGATCAATCTTTCTAAGGATATTAATCATGGAATCTTTAGCTACGGTAAGATGATATACACTGCTAGCTGTATACAGTAGAATTAAACTTATTCCAAATATAACAGTTGATATTAAAGTATATATGTTGTAATTGTTACTATGAAATTGGGCAAATAATAGGAAACATAAACCAAGTAAAGAAATTATAGCTCCTACCATATGAGAAAATCCACTAAAGGGTTCTCTAAATTTTGAATTAGTCATAATATACCTCCTAAGATTTATTAGACCATATAGTTTTTAATACTATGTAGTACTATATGTGTATTATATCATATTGATTATATAAATACATATAATAATTATTAAAAATGTGTTAATTATAATTAATAATTAGGTTTAAGTTGCTATAAAAGAATTTTAATATGTATATTTATATATAATATTATTTACTACTATTAATAATAATATTATAATAAAAGAAAACATACATAAGAGGTGGTTATGTGAACTTTAATATAGAAAATTTACAAGAACTTTTATTTAATATGAATTTAGATGATAGGATTAATATTAATAAAATACCAGATATTGATTTATATATGGATCAGGTAATTCAATTATTTGAAAATAATTTGGAGCATATAAAAAGAAACCCTACGGACAAGATTTTAACCAAGACTATGATAAATAATTACTCTAAAGACAAATTGCTTTTTCAAAATAAAAATAAAAAATATTCTAAAGATCATATTCTCTTGATGATTTTAATTTATGATTTAAAGCAAATTTTATCTATAGGTGATATAAAAAAATTATTTACCCCTATGGTAAAAATATTATCAGAAGAAAAATCAAATTTTGATTTAAGTAATATATATAATGAATATCTTTCACTAAAGAAAAGTCAAATTGATAAAGAAAAAGAATTCTTAACTTCAATTGTCAATGATACAACTAATTTATGTGAAAAAGAAACTATTAAAAATTATGAGGATTATAAAAAAATATTATTGATTATATTAACACTTTTAAATTCAGCTTCCTTAAATAAAAGAATTGCCGAAAAGATGATAGATAATTATTTTAATGAATAAATTGAAAATAAAATGACTGCCTTCATAGACAGTCATTTTATTTTTTGGTGTAAATTTATAATTAATGTTTATATTATAAACTATATGAAATAATTTATTAAATATATTATTTAAAAAGTATTGACAAAAAAAAGAAATGAGAATAGTATAAACATATGAACAAGTATTCATATGAAAGGGGTATGTAATATATGTATAAAGAAGAGGTTTGTATGCAAGTTTGCATACATGATGAAATTATTGAAAAATTAAAAGATAAAACTTTAAATGATACTACAGTAGAGGAACTTTCAAATTTATTTAAGTCTATGGCAGATCCTACTAGAGTTAAAATATTAAATATTTTGTTAAATACAGAAGCTTGTGTTTGCGACATAGCAGCTTTAACTAATATGACACAATCTGCAATATCTCATCAATTAAGAGTACTAAAGCTAGCTAGGATTGTAAAATCAAGAAAAGATGGAAAAGTTGTATATTATTCTTTAGATGATGATCATGTTAAAGATATTTTCTATAAAGGACTTAGCCACGTTAATGAATAAACTAGTTATAGGGGGAGTAAAATAATGGGACAAACAAAAAGGCTTTATGAAATTCAAGGATTGCATTGCGCAAATTGTGCTTTGAAAATCGAACGTGAACTAAATCAATTATCTTACGTACAAAGTGCTGTAGTCAACTCTGTGACATCAAAAGCTATTTTAGAGGTTGATGAGAACACTAATAGAGAAATAATATTTGATGATGTGGAAAGCATATCTACTAGAATTGAACATGGAGTTAGAGTTAAAGAAATTGAAAAAAATATTATAAGTAAAAAGAATGTAAAGGTTCAGGGAAATGTAAAAAGTATTAATTCTAGTTCAAAGGATAATAAAGTTAAGGAAGAAAAGGTTACCTACAGGGATTTTCATAGTGATGATCATGTTCATAATCATAACCATGATCATGGAGAAGGGTTTAAAAAGAAACAAATAATAAAATTTATTATAGGAATTTCTTTGGCAGTTGCTGGAGTATTAACTAAGGATATGATAAGTTTATTTTTATTTATAGCTTCTTATCTAGTAATTGGTGGAGATATTTTGCTTATTGCCGGCAAAAATATAATAAAAGGTCAAGTTTTTGATGAGAACTTCTTAATGAGTATAGCTACAATTGGTGCATTTTTAATTGGTGAATATCCAGAAGCTATTGGAGTAATGCTATTTTATCAAATAGGAGAGTTTTTTCAACAATTGGCAGTTAATAAATCTAGAAATTCTATATCAGAGTTAATGGATATTCGTCCAGACCATGCAAATTTAAAATTAAGTAACGGGGATATATCTTCTGTCTCTCCAGAAGAGGTAGGCATTGGTGATATAATAGTTGTTAAGCCAGGTGAAAAAATTCCTTTAGATGGAGTTGTAGTAAGGGGAGACTCTCAAATAGATACTTCTGCTTTAACAGGAGAATCTGTTCCAAGAGTAGTTAAGGAAAGAGCTGAAGTTTTAGCTGGATCAATAAATAAAACTTCTCTTATTGAAGTTAAAATAACTAAGGAATTTAGTGAATCTACAGTATCAAAGATTCTTGAATTAGTAGAAAATGCTTCAAATAAAAAAGCACCAACAGAAAAGTTTATAACAAAGTTTGCTAGATACTATACTCCTATTGTGGTTATATTAGCTATTCTACTAGCTTTCTTACCACCGTTAGCTATGGGTGAAGATTTATATACCTGGTTATATAGAGGACTATCATTTTTAGTTGTATCTTGTCCTTGTGCCCTTGTGATATCAATACCTTTAAGCTTCTTTGGTGGGATTGGTGGAGCATCTAGAAGTGGGGTGCTTGTCAAAGGAGGAAACTATCTTGAGGCATTGAGCAAAGCAGAAGTGGTAATTTTTGATAAAACAGGTACATTAACAGAAGGAAGCTTTGAAGTTACAAAAATTACTCCTTATGGATTCATTACTGAGGACATGTTAATGGAATATGCGGCATATGCTGAAATATATTCTAATCATCCTATTGCAAAATCTATTGTAGAATCCTATAAAAAAATTAGTACGAAGGCTATTATTGATAAAAGTAGAATAAAGAGTTATGAAGAAATTCCAGGTAAAGGTGTAAAAATATACTTTGGTGATAGATATATATATGCAGGAAATTATAAACTTATGGAAGAACTTGAAATTAAGTATGTAAAATCAAATGAAGTAGGTACTATTATATATGTTGCAGTAAATAATAATTTTGTAGGAAGTTTAGTGATTTCTGATAGAATAAAAAATACTTCACCTATGGCTATTGCAAAGTTAAAAGAACTAGGGATTAAGAAAACTGTTATGCTTACTGGAGATAATAAAACAATTGCTGATTATGTTGCAAAGGTTATTTCCATTGATGAGGTTAGAGCCGAATTAATGCCATATGAAAAAGTAAGTGAAGTAGAAAAAATATATAATGGTCTTTCTAAGAAGGGAAGATTAGTATTTGTTGGAGATGGAATAAATGATGCTCCCGTATTAGCTAGAGCAGATATAGGGATAGCAATGGGGGGAATAGGCTCAGATGCAGCTATAGAAGCTTCTGATGTTGTTATTATGACTGACGATCCTGAAAAAATATCTACATCTATAAAAATAGCTAGGAAGACACAAAAAATTGTAGTTCAAAATATTGTATTTTCCTTATTGATAAAAGCTATAGTCTTAGTATTAACAGCTCTAGGGATTACTAATATGTGGATGGCGGTATTTGCAGATGTAGGAGTTACAATAATAGCTGTATTAAATGCTATGAGAGCTATGAAGATGGAAGAATAAATAAAAGTTTAACTTAAGAATACTAAAATGCAGAATTAAAATATATTAAAACCCTTTAATGTTTTTAGCATTAAAGGGTTTTTTAAACTTAAGTGATAATTATTAACTTATTTTTGACATGGTTTTAAATTCGCTAAACTCATCACTATTATCTACCTCAAATAATTTCTTATAACAATATGATATTATATCTCCTCTTTTTATAATTCCAATGAATATATTTGAGTCATCAACTACTGGAACGAAATTTTGTGATTTAGCAACAAGTATTAAACTTTCAATATCAGAATTAATTGATACGGGTTTATCTTTAAAATGTCTTGGTATATCCTTTATTAAAACATTTTCTGTATCCTTTAAGCTTAATTCGGAAGAATTTTTTAATTTCCAAAGAAGATCACCTTCTGTTAAAGTACCTACATATTTTCCTTTATCATCCACTAAAGGTATAGAAGTATATCTATGATATTCCATTCTCTCCATTGCTCTTCGCATAGTAGAACTAACCTTTTCAAAAATTACTTCGCTTTTAGGAGTTAGAAAAAAGGCAATGTTCATATTTTATCATCCTCCAATAAATCAATATTCAATAAGTAAACTAAAAAGCTATACTTTAATTATAACATAGTTTTCAGACTAATAGAGAGTAAAGTTTTTAATAATTTAAGAACATGTAATGCTATCAGTTGATTCTAAAATTTATTAAACACAAAAACATATGAGCAATAAACTCTTTAGGAAATGTAATTGCTAAAGTGTTTCTAAAGGCTATTGTGGATTTAGATGTATCTAGAAGATTGCAATTTTTTAAAATTAAATAATCTTTTAATGAAAGTTCCTTACTGTTTATATTTTCTTTGCATATCTTTACTTTTTGTAAAATTTTATTTAAAAGTTCATTATAACTATATATAATACATCTTTCGATTTCTAAAATTTCTGCAGTAATTTCCATAGCCATGATAATATTAACACGACTTTTTGTTATTATGCCTGAGAAGTTTTCAATTTTTTTTATAGCTCTTAATAGTTTTAAATGATTGAATATGGAATTATTAAAACTTAAGGAATCCATTATAAGTTTAAACTCAATGGCATTAATATTTACTAATAATCCCTTAGGGAGCTCATCTTTGAAAAAATAATAGTTTTGTCCTGTTAATTGATTAAAAGTTTTTAATGTATCTAAATATCCTATACTTAAATTTCTTTTAATCCTTTCACTATCAAAACTAATAATTGGGCCAAGATTTTCACTGCATTTTATTTCTATTATAGGTATATCATTTATATTATTAATTTTTTGACTGAACCCTGGGCCATCTATATCTACTTGGATTATAGCAGAACAGGGGCTATTTAAAAGCATGCTGGTTGGAATGTTATTATACATACCGCCATCAACAAAAGTGACACCATCAATAACCATGTGCTTTAGACCAGGTAGAGAGCAACTTGCCATTATATAGTCAATAATTTTTCCGTAAGGAATATCAGTCTTAAATATTTCTATAGGTTTTAGGGGATACATAGTAAGGGTAACAATACCAAAATCTATAGGTGAATTCCTTATTATATCTTCATTTAAATAGCGTTGTAGTAATCTTTTTAAAGGTGTATGATCTAACCCTCTATTAGATATAATATTTTTCATGAATTTAGGAAGGTTTTTAAATGATAGATTTTCATCTATAGAAAAATTATCATCAATATTGAAGCAAGTTGAAAAATCTATTGATAGCCATAATTCTTCTAAATCATTATAATTATTGCTACATATAAAAGCACTATTAATAGCCCCAATAGAAGTTCCAACTACCGAAGATATATCTATATTTAATTCTATCAAAGCTTTCCACACTCCAACTTCATAAGCGCCCCTAGAACCACCACCACCTAATACTAATCCATAACTATTCAAGCGTTATAACACCCCTTTGGTAAGTAAAATTAACTTAAATATAATTCTACTTAATATTATATTATACTAATTGAGTTAAATTTGATAATTATTACAATGATTATATTATATATACTAATAATTACTATTTATACGTTGAACTTTTATGTAAAAAACTATATAATTAGTATATACTAACAATAGAATTATAGTATAGTAAACTATTTTAAATGATATAATTTAAAAATGTCGGAAGATTTCAATAATAACCAAGATGAGAAGGAGATTAGTTATGGAAATAAGTTTAAATTTAATAGAAGAAGCAGTTAAATCCAATAGCATTGAGGAAGTTAGAAAAGCATTAATTGAATACATAAGAGTTGAACCGGAAAATTCAGAAAAAATTATAAATGCATTAAATTATGCTAAAGAAAACATTAAGGGATTATTTGAAATTCATGATGGAGCAAAACTAGAAGAGGATAATAAGTGGACTAAAGAATATTTTTTGAAAACTCTTCAAGATTTATCAAATAACTTTTCAGAAGAAAGATTTAACCATTTGTGCTTAGTAGGGGCTTTTATATATCCAAATGAAGATATTATAGAACAGGATACAGTTATAATTAACAATGTGAAACCTATTTCAGATGCTGAAATTAAATTTGAAAAGGTAAAGTCTGCTCTTGCATTAGGAACTGGACTTTTAATAGGATACATCATTGGTAAAAAGATTAATAAAAAAAGATAATATATATTAAAATGCCCTATTAGTATTTTATTGAATTAATACTAATAGGGCATTTTAATGTTTTTAGGAATTATAATGTATTGAAACTATTTTACGATTTTTATTGAAAACTACCACTATATAATTCATATCTTTCAATGTGATTAATATGTTTTTGATAATCCTTATTCATTAAATTTATAGTAGTATAGCTTTCGCGATTAATAAAATTAGGATCTGATATTAATTTACAACCTAAATTGAATACATTATTTGCAGCTTCACAAGTTTTTTTTAAAAGCTCTCTGTCAATAACTGTAGCATCAATATTAATATATGGATTTATATCAATACAATTATCAATTTCTATAGGATTGCCACCTAAATCAGTTATTATTTTACATATTCTATATGCATGTTTTTGGTAATCACTTCGAACTTTAGATATTTGAGAAATAACATTTTCATTTTTAGAGTGCTTTATATAATCTTCAAAAGTGTTTATATCAATATATATGCCATGTAATAATTCGTTTAAACTATTAACTATATATTTTTTATCCAAGAAAATCAACTCCTTGCAATAATATTCATTATATTATTGCCTAAGTGGTATTGACATTATTCATATTAGAAAATATTTCAAAAGGATAAAAAGGCCATTTAATATATGACCTTTTCAAACCATACTAAGCTTTTATAACTGGTTTGTCTAGTTTTTCTGGGTCTTCTAGTTTTTCCATTGAGAATCCTGTGTATCCATAAACTATTGATATTATAGGATTTATATAGTTCAAGAAGCAGAATGGTGCATATAAGAAACAAGAAACACCAAGAGTAGTAGACATAAATGCTCCACAGGTATTCCATGGAATAAATGGTGATGTTAATGTTCCAGAATCTTCTAAAGCTCTAGATAAGTTCTTAGGTGCTAAGCCACGTTTAGCATATTCATCTTTATACATTCTACCTGAAATAACTATAGATAAATATTGATCCCCAGCTAATATATTAATAACTATGCAAGAAATTATAGTGATTAGTACAAGGGAACCTGTGTTAACTGCTAACTTAAGCAATTTTTCAGCAATTACATTTAAGAATCCTGCTTTCTCCATTACACCACCAAAGGTCATCGCACACATAATCAAAGAAACTGTATACATCATACCTTGTAGTCCACCACGGGTTAATAGTTCATCTACCACTTCAATTCCAGTTTCACTTACATATCCATCATTTAAAACATTAACTATATCGCCATAGTTAGCGCCTTGTACTAAAACTGCTAAAAGTACACCTGTAGCAACACCTATTAGTAGTCCAGGAATTGCAGGCATTTTTTTAATTACAAGTATTATTACTATTATTGGAGGTAGTAATAGAATAGGGCTAATTGCCCCAGAAGCTTTTAAACCATCAAATATTATATTTAGTTTAGAAACATCTAATTCTTGACCTGCATATTTCATTCCAAGGATAGCGAATAGTATAAGAGAAATTATTAAACTTGGTGTTGTAGTATAAAACATGTGCTTGATGTGATCAA
Source organism: Clostridium sp. UBA5988 (assembly GCF_002435615.1). Taxonomy (NCBI): domain Bacteria; kingdom Bacillati; phylum Bacillota; class Clostridia; order Eubacteriales; family Clostridiaceae; genus Clostridium; species Clostridium sp. UBA5988. The sequence continues at coordinate 26,619 of NZ_DJBA01000030.1, forward strand.
ATAAATTAGAACCAGCCATGGTAGGAGCTAAGTTAGTTGTATCAGAAAGAGGGGACATTTTATCTCCAAAATATGCACCAGATATAATAGCACCAGCTATCATTGGAGTAGGAATACCTAATCCTATACCAACACCCATAAGTGCTATACCTACAGTACCAGCAGTTGTCCATGAACTTCCAGTAGCTAATGAAACTATAGCACATATTATACATGTAGCTACTAAGAAAATACCAGGAGATAAAATTTTAAGTCCGTAATAAATCATTGTTGGTACAGTACCACTTAATATCCAAGCACCAATTAAAACTCCAATTATCATAAGTATTATAATTGCTTGCATTGACATTTGAATAGTATCAATAAATCCTTTTTCAAGATCTTCCCATTTAAATCCAATACATAAAGCTGTGATAGTTGCAGCTGCAGCTGCAATTATTAAAGGAATATGTGGACTTGATTCATAAAATATAATTGCAATAGATAGAGAAACAATGAGAACTAAAATAGGTATAAGGGCTTGCCAAACTTTTGGTTTTCTAGGGGGGGAAGCTATCTTACTAGATTTTTGTTTTTTTTCTTTCATTAACAACACACTCCTATATTAAATTCCAATTTAAGTAATTAAATAAATTATATATCAGTATAATTATAATTGCAATACTATTCAGAAAATTTATAAATTAAAAACTTATTTTTAATATTATGCATTTTGGAGGAAAAATATTGATTTAAATGGCTTTTATTATTCGATTATGAAGCTAGCTAAAATATTATATTCAATTTATTCTGATTAAAAAAGAGTACAAAAGAATTTTTGTACTCAGAGTTATTAAAAATATTATAATTATACATTTATATATTAAATGATTTATAGGCTGTAAGAAATTTATTTATATCATCTTCGTTATGACAAATTGATAAGAACATTGCTTCAAATTGTGATGGTGGTAAATTAATTCCTTTTTCTAACATATGCATAAAATATTTCCTAAATGTGTTTGTGTTGCAACTTTTGGCATCTTCATAATTATTAATTTCATTTAAATCTGTAAAAAATACAGTCATCATCCCACCAACTCTATTAATTACTACATTTATATTTTTTTCTTTTGAAATTTCTTTAATACCATTTTCTAATCTTGTTCCTATGGTTTCTATATGGGTATATATATCTTGTTTATCATGTAATTCTTTAACAGTTGCTATTCCAGCAGCCATAACAAGAGGATTACCTGACATGGTTCCTGCCTGATACACAGGGCCTAATGGAGCAAGTAGTTCCATGATTTCACGTCTTCCGCCATAAGCCCCACAAGGTAAGCCGCCTCCAATAATTTTACCATAGGTAATAAGATCAGGTTTAACATTTGGGAATAGCTCTCTTGCGCCTTTATATGCAATTCTGAAACCACACATTACTTCATCAAATATTAATAAAGTACCATTATCTTTACAAAGTTTATCTAAGTTCTCCATGAACTCCATAGAAGGTTTAACAACTCCCATGTTTCCAGCAATAGGTTCAATAATGACACAAGCTATATCATTACTATAAGCAGTAAATATTTCTTTTAAATTATCTATATCGTTATAATTAGCAACAATTGTATGCTCTATGTGTTCTTTAGGTATACCAGCGCTGCCAGGTATGCCACAAGTCATAACACCAGAACCTGCACTTACTAAAAATCCATCATAATGGCCGTGATAACAACCAGCAAATTTAACAATTTTATTTCTCTTAGTATAGCCTCTTGCTAATTTAATTGCACTCATAGTAGCTTCAGTACCAGAGTTAACCATTCTAATCATATCAATTGAGGCAGTTTCACATAAAAGTTTTGCTAAGTCTAATTCTAATTTTGTTGGTGCACCAAAGGCTATAGCAGTTTCTGAAGTGTTTTTTATAGCATCAACAACTCTGGAGTTACAATGCCCTAAAATCATAGGTCCCCAAGCTCCAACAAAATCTATGTATTCTTTATTTTCTTCGTCATATATTTTAGAACCCACACCAGATTTTATAATAGGAGGGGTGATACCCATATCCTTAAGTGCTCTTACTGGACTATTAACTCCTCCGGGAATATACTTTTTGCTTTCTTCAAATATAGTTTTATTGTTCATTAAGCTCTTCCTCCTAATTAATTTTATTTAGAAAAATACGTTCAATTAACTCATAGGCGTCCTTATTATTTCCTTTTAAAGTTTCTTCTTTTAAAACTTCAATGGCACGATTTATATATGTGTTAGCACTACTTTTTAAAAGGGTAGCTACAAGCTTGTCATTATCTTTAGTGTACTTTTTATTTTTAAAAGTTTTAAGATTATTTTCCACAAGTAATTTACCTTCTTCTTTTACATCTTTAATTATACCACTTAAGGACATTAACTTTAAAAAATTATTATATTCATCATAGTATTTCTTTATTATATATTTATTTGAATTCATAATATTTCTTCGCTGAATCTTATTTTCTTTATCTACATTTTGAAGATTATCTAAATTAAATAAACAGATATTTTTTAATTCACTACAAGAATCTTCAACATTAATTGGTAAGGAAAGATCAAAAATTAAAATTGGTTGTGAAGGGAGATCTTTCTTTAGTACAATTGGAGTAGGGGAAGAAGTACAGCATATTAAAGCATCTATATATTTATAAGTATCTACCATATTATCAATGGGTATAATTTCAATCTTTTTATTTTCCATTAATTTTATATTTTTTATTATAGTACTATGATTAATAGCCTTATCTGTATTTCTTACTACAATATATATTTTATCTAAGATATCTTGTTTTCCTATAAGATAATTTAAAGTTAATTGAGCCATTTTACCAAAACCTAATATTAATATATTTTTACAACCTTGGTCTATAGCTTTTTTAGCAGCAATAGATGAATATGACACAGGTGTCTTATATAGTTTACTTTCGGTTTTAAACTCTTTACCACAACTAATAGCCATTGTAAATAGCTTATCAAAAGAAGCTTTTATCACTTTTAACTCTTTACTTTTTAAGTAGGCATCCTTTACTTGACCTAAGATTTGATCTTCACCTAAAATTTTTGAATGAAACCCACAACTAACTTCCAGTAAGTGAGTTATAGCCTTGTTATCATTAGAGTAAAATATATATTTAATAAATTCTTCATCCCAATTAAGTGTATTGAATACTTCTTGTATTATGATATTTTGAGATAGGGAAGATTTTAAGTATATTTCTGTTCTATTACAGGTATTAATTATAACAACTTCTTCGCATAGAGTTTCTTTCATTTTTAGTAATATTCCATCTATATTATCTTGGGATATTGCTAGTTTAGCTCTTAAAATTAAGTCAAGTTCTTTCTTTATTCCAATTAAATGAATCATTTTTACCCCCAAATCTATGAAATTACTAAATTTTATTTAATCAAATTTAAAACCCACTACAAGTGGGCACATTATAACTCATATATTGTAACATGAAAATTATACTATATGAAAATTTTTTTGACAATGATAAAATAGGATAATAAAATTGTATTGTATAGATTACTAATTTCTAACAAATAAAAGGTGAGGTAATACTATGAAAAAAATTATTCTAAATATCCTTATTTCTATTACAGGTTTTGTTTTAGTTATTCTTATTTCTACTTTAATAGTAACAAGCATAAAACCTATTTATACTTACAGTATTAATAAATTTAATATGGAGGAGAGAACAAGCTTATCTATTGAGGAGATGAAAAAAAATTATTCTTATGTAATAGACTATTTGTTATATAATAACAACGACAAATTTGAACTACCATCTTTAGAATCATCAGATGCTGGTGCTTTTCATTTTAAAGAAGTAAAGGAATTATTTAAACTTGCTAAGATTACTATATTAAGTTTAATAATTACATTAGCCATATTGTCTGTACTGTATACTAGCAGTTATAAGAGCTATATTTATATAAAATATATTTCCGTTATATCAATTATAACTCCAGTTTTAATCTCAATAGTTGTAAGTATTAACTTTAATTTTTTCTTTACAATATTCCATAAAATTTTTTTTAATAATGATAAATGGATTTTTGATCCCAACACAGATCCTATTATAAACATACTACCTGAAGAGTTTTTTGCATTATGTGCTGTTTCTATTGGAATTCTTTGCATAGTCATTGGAATAGTATTATATGTGGCGTATTACAATTATAATAAAAAGATTTTAAAAAGATATTAGAAAAAATCTAATATCTTTTTAAAATTAAAGATAATTTACATTTACTTTTTTACCTAATTCAGTTAGTAATCTGGCTATGTCTTTAACAATCTTAATTTTTAAATTAAATTCATCTGGAAAAGATGGATTTTGATGAGCTGGATTAACTGCTTGCCCTATATATATATCTATGGATGTACCTTCATTAATTAACATATTAGTAATTCTAGAGGCTCCATCAGAGCCATTTATAGCACAGGGTATAGCATTCCTTTTAATAGAATTTAGATAATTTTTTAATAATTCTTTTACTTTATTTAAAGTTAGTATGCCTTCTGTAACCAAGTCTATACCTTTCATAAATCCCATAGGCGGGACTTCTGAAGTATAATGCTTTAAGTCTATCTCTATGGGGGTGTGTAATGCATTAGATATTATATTTGCAGTAGTGCCACCACATACAATTTTTTTACCTGTAGCATTTTTCACAAGATTTATAAGAATATCATCATCATCCTTATTTTTAGGCGGCCCTGTAAAGAGAGATATGTTTTGTTCCTTTCTTATCTTAATAGTTACTACTGTTGTATCATCCCCAGGTTTATTATCATATAAGTCTTTACAAACTTCTAATAGTTGTCTACATATGTTTTGAGCAATCACCTCTTTGTGGAGTACATTAGTTAGATATCTATTTATATGAGGCCATTCCCAACCTAAATTTAAGAGTCCACCTACACCAGCATGTACAACTCCGTCACTTATAATAACTAGAGCATCAGATTCATTCATATAAAATCTACTTTCAAAAATAACTTTACCATTCACTATACGTCGATTCTTCTTGATGTCACAACTACGATTATTTCTAAAAAGAAAAACAGGTGGATTATCGTACTCTACCATATATACCTCGCCACTGTTTTTAATTTTCACAATTGTAAAAGTGGAGTAGGCTAACTTTCTAACTTGACATTCAGGCAATGTATTAATTATAGTATCTATAGTCTCATCTATAGTAGCTCCTTCTTTTAACATAGTAACTGCAATTTTAGATGTTAAAGTCCCTAGTATATTAGCTTTAACACCACTGCCAAGACCATCTGACATCACTACGATAATTCCATCTTCTGTATTAGCAATTTCAACGTTGTCACCACAAAGTTCTTCACCGTGTTTATTCATACTCATATTAGCTACATCTAAGTAATATTTTCTCATATTAGTCTTCCTCTTCTAATACTTTTTTTAACTCTAGGATAGCAACTTTAGTTTCTGCAGTAGTTTCACCAAGTAAGCTAGCAATTTCTTGAGCAACCATCATTTGCTTGTTTATAATTGTTTGGGTAACATCAATAGATTTACGCTTCAATTCAGTCAATTCTAATTTCCTATTTTCTTCCTCAGTTATGTCTGTAAATGTTATCAATAAAGATGAGTGATTTTTAATATAAATTACACTTTTATACCCATGAAAATCTAACTTACTGTAGAAAACTTTTTTACCTAAAATATTCTTTTTTGTGTCGGCTACTTTTTTAAAGTCTAAGTCGTGTATAATTTCTGTTATAGGAACTCCTATTATACTTTCTTTTTCACAATTTAAAAACATTCTTCTTCCAGAGGGATTAATGTCCTTAATCAATAAGTTATCATCAATTATAATTAAAGCATTAGGTGAATTTTTAAATATTTCACTGTTCATATTTTCTGCTAATGATCTCATATAAGGTACACACATTTCTACCTCAGACATTCCATTGTAAACAGCAATAGCCTTTTCAACACAAGTGTTGTATCCACAAGCGCCACAGTTTAATTCATCTTCTTTAGTGTATTTTCCCATTTGTTTAAGAAGAACTTTAATTTCATCGTCTTTAGGTGTTAGCATATGGATTTTTTTATTTTCAAAGTTTCTTGTAAGATTAAGATTATCATTATTTATATTAATAACTTTTGAATTATTATTTTTGGTTTTTAAGTAATCTTGAATTCTTTGGAGTCTAGTGTATACAGATTCATTATCAGATAGTGTGCCTGGACCGCCAAGACAACTTTCATTACAGGCACTTAATTCTATACACACATTCTTTAAAGTGTTATTTTTAAGTTCCTCTAAAATAACTTTACAATTTTCCAGACCGTGAACCCTAATTACATTTAAATCTTTTTTATCAATAGTAGGTCTTATGGCATTTAATATTCCACCAACTACAGGATAGCGATCACCTCTTGTAGTACCGCTAAAATCCACTTCTCCATCTTCTAGTTCAGAATATTCAATACCATTTTCTTTTATATAGTCGATGATTTCGTCAAAGGTTAACACAGAATCAACAAATCCTAAATTAGATTCAGATAAAGCTTCATATTTTTTAGATACACATGGACCTATAAAAACAGTATAAGGTTCCTCATATCTATTTTTTATACTTTTTCCATGGGCGACCATAGGAGAGGATACTGGTAAAACTAATGGAATTAATTCAGGATAATATTTTTCTATTAACATTACTATGGAAGGACAGCAACTTGTGATAAATTCACTATTTGAACTACACTCAATCCTACATTCATATTCTTGAGTTACTAGTTCTGCACCTATGGAAACCTCTTCAATATAAGAAAAACCTAATTTTCTTAGAGCAGTTATCAATTTAGAAGGATGAGAGAATACTCCTCTAAAAGCAGGTGCTAATTGAGCAACAACTGTTTTATTGCTATTTAATGCTGCTTTGACATCATCAATATCTGAAAGCACATGACGGGCATTTTGAGGACATACGACTAAACAATGACCACAAAAAATACATCTATCTTCTTGGATTTTAGCTTGATCATTTAAGACTTCTATAGCTTTAACTGTACAAGTACGTACACATTTGTAGCAATTTTTACAGTTAGCGGAGGAAAAATTCATTACTTGCATAGATTCACCTTCTTAATTATATATTCTTCAAAGAATTTATCTACTTCATCTTCATTTACAGTATAAATGTTATCATCGACAGTAACACATACCGAATCAGTACAATGACCAAGACAAAATGAAGCTTTTAATTCTATTTTATCTGTTAAATTATTTAATTCTATTAAGCTTTTAATTCGATTTATAACATTATGAGAACCTCTTACATAACAAGCACTTCCAACACAAACTTTAACAATCAAAACAAAACCCCTCCTTAATCTGTATATATGTTATATAATAAATTATAGAACTTTGGTAAAACACCGTCAATCACATGTTGTTATACATTTGACAATGTTATAAAAGTAATGTAAATAATAAGTATAAAATTTATTATGGGAGGATATAAAATGAGATTAGTAGTTATTTCTGATATTCATGGTTCTTCAAAATACACAAAAAAAGCTATAGAAGTATTTAATAGAGAACAGGGTGATTATTTATTAATTCTTGGAGACATACTTTATCACGGGCCAAGAAATCCATTGCCGGAAGAGTATGATCCTAAAGAGGTAGCAAAGATACTAAATGAATATAGATATAAGATAATTGCAGTACGTGGAAACTGTGATTCGGAAGTTGATCAAATGTTATTGAATTTTCCATGCATGGGAGATTATTCTGTAGTTTTATATAATAACAAAAGATTTTTTTTAACTCATGGACACATATATAATGAGAATAATATGCCTAATATATCTACAGAAGATATAATGCTACATGGTCATACACATATATTAGGTCTTAATAAAAAGGATGGTATTTCTATAATTAATCCAGGTTCTATTTCTTATCCAAAGGAAAATAATCCTCATAGCTATGGAGTTGTAGATGGAGATGTATTCTATATAAAAACATTAGAGGGAACTATAATTCAAGAAATAGGATTGAGCTAAATAATATTATATATATAAAAGTAGAGGGCATTAAAAAACTTCCTCTACTTTTTAATTATTTTATCAATTATATTAGATTCAATTAATTCACTTTTACTAAATCCATTTCTAAAGTATCTCACTTGTTTATATTTAACTCCACCCATTTCAAAATCAAGGATATCAATTCTATCTCCCTTAAAAATTTCAGCTTCTTTCTTGCATTTTAGAAATATATGAATTTCCATATCATTCCTCCTTGTAGTTATTAATTAAATAGATTATATAACAACATAGATGATTTATTCAATAATATAGCTAAAGAAATTATTAAATTAAGTTAAATAGTATTTTAAAAAATTAAGTATGTAGGAATTATTTACGGGTGTTTTTGTACACATAAAGTCATATAATAATATATAATTAAAAAATTTCAAGAATAATTAAAAAATTGAGTAGGTTAACATGAAAATAAATGTTATAATGATATGTAAAGGTTCTGGTGGTTATATTGTTGCTATCTGTGCTGCAAAACTAAGTACTAAGGCTTTACTAACATAAAAGAAAAAACTTGTTAATAAAGCTAATCACATGGTTCCACCAAAAACAACTAATTTTAATTGCAGGAGGAGTATGTATGAACTTAGAACATGTTAAAAACATTGATTCAGAAATTTATGAAGCAATTTGTCTTGAAACTGCTAGACAGGAAAGTAAAATTGAACTTATCGCTTCAGAAAACTTTACAAGTGAGGCTGTAAGAGAAGCTATGGGGTCCACTCTTACCAATAAATATGCAGAAGGCTATCCAGGAAAAAGATATTATGGTGGTTGCGAATGTGTAGACGTTGCTGAAAACATTGCTAGAGATAGAATGTGTAAACTATTTGGTGCAGACCATGCCAATGTTCAACCTCACTCAGGTTCTCAAGCTAATATGGCAGTTTATATGAGTGTATTAGAACCAGGAGATAAAGTATTAGGAATGAATTTATCTGATGGTGGACACTTAACCCATGGAAGTCCAGTTAACTTTTCAGGAAAGTTATATAAATTTATATCTTATGGAGTAGGTGAAGATGGATTTATAGATTATGATGCATTAAGAACTGTAGCTTTAGAGGAAAAACCTAAAATGATAGTTGCGGGGGCTAGTGCTTACCCAAGAATAATAGAATTTGATAAAATAAGATCAATATGTGATGAGATAGGTGCATATATGATGGTAGATATGGCTCATATAGCTGGACTTATTGCCGCAGGTGTACATCCTAGCCCAGCTCCATATGCAGACTTTATTACAACAACAACTCATAAAACTTTAAGAGGACCAAGGGGTGGGGCAATACTTTGCAAAGATAAGTATGCAAAACTTGTAGATAAAACTATATTCCCAGGGATACAGGGTGGTCCATTAATGCATACTATTGCAGCTAAAGCTATTTGCTTTAAAGAAGCTCTAGACCCATCTTTCAAAGAGTATCAGCAAAAAGTTTTAGAAAATGCTAAAGCTCTTGCAAGTGCATTAAAAGAAAGAGGATTTAAATTAGTGTCTGATGGTACCGATAATCATTTAATTCTTGTGGATTTAAGAAATAAAGATATTACAGGAAAAGCAGCGGAGCATCTATTAGACGAAGTTGGAATCACTGTAAATAAAAATACAATACCTTTTGAATCCCAAAGCCCATTTGTAACTAGTGGTATTAGAATAGGTACTCCTGCTACTACTACTAGAGGTTTTGGAAAAGAAGAAATGATTGAAATTGCTGATATAATGAATTGGGCAATTGATAACAGAGATGCTGATTTATCACCTGCTAAGGAAAGAGTTAAAGCTCTTTGCAATAAAATTCCATTATATAAGTAAAGTATTTGTAATAACTAAGGACCTAGCATTTTCACTGCTAGGTCTTTATATTTTTTATAGAATATAAGAATGAATGCAAAGTAAAATTTACATTATATTGACTTATGTGTTTAAACATCTTATAATTATGGGTGAAAATTAAATAGTATTTTAGGTGCTTTTTAAAAGTGAAAAGGGAATATGGTTAAAATCCATAGCAGCCCCCGCTACTGTAAATGATGACGACCCTCAAATACCACTCTTAATAGGGGAAGGTGAGGTTAGAATGATTCATAAGCCAGGAGACCTGCCTAAATATGAGCTTTCGGAGGGAAATGAGCTATTTTAGTGACTAAGTTAATATGTATAAGTAAAATTGAAAATTTTGGTAAGTTTATCTTACTTAGATTTAAACTTATATTTTTTATTTTACTAAGATGGAAATTTTAATTATTTGGCAAGGGAGCTTTTCTTCCTTGCTTTTTATTTTATTTAAATTGAAACTCGACTCACTGCGTTCGCTGAGTAAGTGATTCACCCCAAATCAAAGATTTGGGTTCTCTACTTAATAGAAAGAAGGTATTGTAAATGGCTAAAATAATGATTCAAGGTACAGCTTCTTCTGTAGGAAAAAGTATACTAGTTACTGCATTATGTAGAATATTTAAACAAGATGGGTATTCGGTATGTCCATATAAGTCACAAAATATGTCTCTTAATTCATATATAACTTTGGATGGAAAAGAGATGGGGCGTGCTCAAGTTTTACAAGCTTATGCTGCGGGACTTGAACCAGAGGTATATATGAATCCTATTCTACTAAAACCTACTACAGATAAAAATTGTCAAATAATTTTTAATGGAGAAGTTTATGGTTACTCCAATGCAAAGGAATACCACAATTTAAAAGTTAAATTTAAGGATGATTTAAAGTCTGCTTTTGAAAAATTAGAAAATCAATTTGATATTATTGTTATGGAAGGGGCGGGAAGTCCAGCAGAAATAAACTTAAGAGACAACGATATTGTTAACATGGGGATGGCTGAACTAATAGATGCACCTGTTTTACTTGTAGGTGATATCGATAAAGGAGGCGTATTTGCTTCTTTACTAGGTACTATTATGCTCCTTAGTGATAGTGAGAAGGACAGAGTTAAGGGAACTATTATAAATAAGTTTAGAGGAGATATATCCTTACTTAAACCTGGAGTAGATAGTTTAGAGGAGTTAACTCATAGGGATTGCTTAGGGGTTGTTCCATATTTTAAATTAGACTTAGAGGATGAAGATGGAGCTGTTGACCTTAATAAAAATATCACAGATAAAATTGATATAGCTATTATAAGGTTACCGCATATATCAAACTTTACTGATTTTGATGCGTTATCTATAGAACCAGATGTTTCTGTAAGATATGTGGAAACTGTAGCTGAATTTAAAACTCCTGATTTAGTTATAATTCCTGGAACTAAAAATACCCTAGGGGATTTAGAGTATTTAAAAAAATCAGGTTTATATAACAAAATTAGAGAATATGAAGTTAATGGAAAAATCATAGGTATTTGTGGAGGATATCAAATGCTAGGGAAGGTATTAGAGGATCCTTATGGAGTTGAAACTACACTAGAGTCTATGGAAGGATTAGATATTTTACCTATAAAAACAGTTTTTGAAGAGAAAAAGATTACTACTAGAGTTAATGGTATCATAGCAAAGGATTTAATAAACAATGATACACCTTTAAGTATTTATGGATATGAAATACACATGGGAAAAACTACGCTTTTGGATGATGGTAAAAGCCTTATTAACATAAATAAGAGCAATAATGAAGAAGCTAATCATTTAGATGGAGTAGTAAATAATAAAGGAAATGTTATGGGAACGTATATTCATGGTATTTTTGATGGGGTTGAGTTTAGACAACACATTATTAATGGATTAAGAAGAGACAAGGGAATTGAAGAGAAGGTTTCTATGGCTTATGAGCACTTAAGAGAAAAGGAGTTAGATAAACTAGCTGACCTTGTAAGAGCTTCTATAGATATGAATAAAATATATAAAATAATGGGCTTAAATAGATAGTGGGAGAAGTTATCATGATTAATTTTCATATATCCTTAAATATACTTTGTGTATCTTTAGCAGTTATTTTAGACTTTATTTTAGGTGATCCTAATTGGCTACCACATCCGATTATATATATAGGAAAACTAATTGGAGCTATAGAAAAGTGGCTAAGAAAATATTTCCCTAATAATATTAAATTGAAGTGGGCTTCTTTATTTATGGTGTTTATGGTTTGTATAATTACATACACTATTCCATATTTATTACTTAAGCTATCTGTAATAAATAATATTGTTTTTATAGTAGTTAATACTTTAATAATATGGACAACACTTGCTGCTAAGAGTCTTCATGCAGCCGGAATTCAGGTCTATAATGCTCTTGTTCAGGATGATATAAAAGAAGCTAGGGTTAAGCTTTCATATATTGTAGGTCGAGATACAACTTCTTTAAGTAAGGATGAAATAATTAGAGGTGATGTAGAAACTATAGCCGAAAATACTTCTGATGGTATAATTGCACCTATAATTTATGCCATCATAGGAGGGGCACCCCTTGCTATGATGTATAAAGGAATTAACACTATGGATTCTATGGTAGGGTACTTAAATGAAAAATATAAGAATATAGGTTTTTTTCCAGCAAATGTTGATGATATATTTAATTTTATTCCTGCTAGACTAACTGGAGTATTAATGTGTCTTACAGCATGGGTAGTTAAGGGAAGGATAATTGAATCCTTTAAGATTATGATTAGAGACAGAAAGAATCATAAAAGTCCTAATTGTGCATATCCTGAGGGAGCTACTGCTGGAGCCTTATCTATTCAATTAGGTGGTGCTAATACCTACTTTGGAGAAATAGTAGAAAAACCAACTATTGGAGATGCTACAGAAGCTTTAAGTTATAGGCACATTAAGAAATCTATAATACTAATGTATAGTAGTGAAATTTTACTAATAATATTAAGTTTAGCATCTGTAATTATACTTTAGTTAAAGGTGAGTGTTTATATATACTTGCACATATTAAGATGAAAGGTGGTATATATATTTTGAAACATGGAGGAGATATATATACTGAAGGTACTTTAATTGGAAGAAAACTTTTAGACTTTAGCTCAAATGTAAATCCTATATCCATATCTAAGGATTTTAAGGAAAATATAGGAGAAGCTTTAGAAAAGGTACCTCTGTATCCAGATATAAAATATAGAGAATTAAAAAATAACCTATTAAATTATTTATTTAAAAGCAATGAGTATTTTAATGGAAATGCCTATGGTAAAGAGTATTTTAATAGCATAGGTATTGAAAATATTATAGTAGGAAATGGAGCAGCTGAAATTTTAGATTTAGTTATAAGCTACTTGAATTCTATAACCATAGTTGCTCCTTCCTTTGTAGAATACGAAGATTTTAGTAAAAAACATAAATTGAATATCAATTATTCTTTTTTAAACGAGTTTATGGAATATGATTATGAAGATATTTTCACACAGATACAAAATACTGAGGGGTTAATAATAGCTAATCCCAATAATCCAAATGGTTGTATTATTGATCATTGTAAATTTAAAAACATATTAGATTATTGTGAAGCTCATAATAAATTAGTGATTATTGATGAAGCGTTTATAGAGTTTGTATTAGATAATAATAAGAGTATAATTAATTATATACATAATTATAGTTGTATTGTAATTGTTAGAGCTATAACAAAATTTTTCTCCATGGCAGGAGTTCGTTTGGGCTATGCCATAAGTAGAAATAATAAATTACTAGATTTCATTATTTGTAATCAAAATCCTTGGACAGTAAATTGTTTTGCAGAAATTGCTGCTAAGTATGCATTATTTGATGAAAAGTTTATAGATGAAAGTAAAAATTGGTTGATATCTGAAAGAAGATTTATGAAAAAAGCTTTGAATGATATAAATATTATACAAAAGGTGTATGAAAGCAAGGGTAATTATTTTCTTTGTAAGATAAACGGAATTACAAGCTCAGAACTTTTAAAACAGCTTATGGAAAAGGGTATTTTGATTAGAAATTGTAATAACTATACTGGTCTTAATGATAGTTTTGTAAGGGTAGCTATAAAAACTAGAGATATGAATGAAACTATTATAAAAGCCTTAAGTGAAATTAGTAAATAAATAAATATTAAAATAAAGGATAGGATTCTCATGGATAGTTTTAATGATTCCGTATTTATTTCATTGAATGGTATGAATACTAAAGTTTTAATATTAGGAGGAGGAAAAAGTGCTTTAATAAAAGCTAAAACTCTTTTAAATAGTAAGTTTGTGGTTCATTGCATCTCAGAACAGTTTACAGATGAATTTAAATTGTTAGATGGTGCTTATGGTAATTTGAAACTTCTAGATAAAACTTTTACTAATGAGTTATTGGAGGATTATCATTTAATTGTAATTTGTACAAATGATTCTAAATTCAACGAAAATATTAGGAATATATGCAACAGTAAAAATAAAATTTTTATTGATACTACTCTTCCGGAGAATTCTAAAGCTGTTCTTTGTGCTACAGGAAGAAGTGAAAATATTGCTTTGGGGCTTCGAATTAAAGGAAAAAATCCTAAAGCATCGGTTTTTTTATGCAATAAGGCAAAGGAGTATCTTCAGAACTTTGACAATTATATAGAATTTATAACTCATATTAGAAATAATGTAACAACTTTAAATAATAAAAGTGAAATTCTAAATTTTATATGTTCTGAAGATTTTCTTTTCTTCTTTAACCATGGATACCATATTGAGATTTTGCAATTATTTTATTCAGATTTAATAAATGAATGGGTATAGATTTAAATTATACAATGAATGGAGGAGTAGAATTGAATTTAAAATTAGCTACACGAAAAAGTAAGCTTGCTCAAGTTCAAACTGATTATGTAATGGATTTGGTTGAAGAGCTACATAATATAAAATGTGAAAAGGTACTTACAGATACTTTAGGAGATAAAAGACTTGATGTAACATTAGATAAAATAGGTGGAAAGGGAGTCTTTATAAAAGAGTTAGAAAAATTAATGATTGATGGAAAAGCACATGGAGGAGTCCATAGTATGAAGGATGTACCCTATGAGCTACCAGATGGTTTCTATATTGCTGCTACACCAATAAGAGAAGATGTAAGGGATGCCTTTGTTTCTATGAATGGTGTTTCATTTTTTCATTTGCCTAAGGGGGCTAGAGTTGGTACTAGTAGTAAAAGAAGAAGTGAGCAAATTCTTCTTTTAAGACCAGACATTGAAATAGTTCCTGTAAGAGGTAATGTTCAAACAAGAATTGATAAGATTGAAAATGAAAACTTAGACGGAATAGTATTAGCAGCTGCTGGATTAAAGAGATTAGGATTAGAAGGAATTATTACAAATTATTTTGAAACAAATGAAATAATTCCTGCTATTGCACAAGGAGCTTTAGGTATAGAAATTCATGAGAGTTGTGAATATGCAGATGAATTAAGGGCTCTAGATAATGAGGAAGTTAGAATTTGCGTAGAAGCTGAAAGAAGTTTTATGAGAGAGTTAAAGGGTGATTGTCATTCTACTATTGGTGCATATGCTTCTATAGAAGATGATGTAATGACTATTATGGGTATATATGAAGTCAATGGTAAGTTAGTAAAAGACACTATAATGGGAAATAAAGAAGAATATTTAAACTTAGGAAAAAAATTATCACAAGTTATCTTAAATAAGTAGATATTTAATAGGAGGATTTATGGGAAAGGTTTATTTAATTGGAGGTGGTCCAGGATCACCAGACTTAATAACATTAAGAGCTATAAAGGTTTTAAGAGAATGTACAGCTATACTTTATGACAGATTATCTGGTTCTGAAATATTAAAATATGTAAATAGAGATGCAAAACTTTATTATTGTGGAAAAGAGCCAGGATGTCACTATAAAACTCAGGAAGAGATTAATGATACCTTAGTTAAATTAGCAAAAGAAGGACATATTGTTGGAAGAATTAAAGGTGGAGATCCATACATATTTGGTCGTGGTGGTGAAGAAGCTTTAGCTCTAATAGATGAAAATATTGATTTTGAAGTAGTGCCAGGTATAACTTCACCTATTGCAGCACTCAATTATGGTGGCATACCTGTAACCCATAGGAAAATTGCCCAAAGTTTTCATGTCTTTACGGCTAAAAGTGCAGCTGGTTTAAACTTAGATTTTGAAACTATAGCTAAATTAAAGGGTACTTTAATTTTTATGATGGGTTATGAACAATTAGGAGGCATTTGCAACGGTCTTATTACTGCTGGATTAGGAGAAGAAACTCCAGTAGCTCTTGTAATGAGTGGAACTACCTCTAATCAAAAGAAAGCAGTAGGAACTTTAAAAGATATAACTGAAATAGCAAAGGAAAAGGGCATATCAAATCCATCTATCATTGTAGTGGGAGAAGTAGTTAAATTCAATGATAAGTTGAATTGGTTTGAGAAGTTACCTCTATTCGGAAGAAATATTTGCATAACTAGGAGTAAAGCTCAAAGCAGGGAAATTATTGATGAACTATCTAAATTAGGAGCCTCAGTTACAGAAATAAATTCTATTGCAATAGAACCTAATCCTGAAAGTATTAAAGCTATTGAAAATAAATTAGAAGACTATAAGTATATATTATTAACTAGTATTAATGGAGTTGAAATGCTATTTAATGCATTATACCATAACAGTATAGATATAAGAAAAATTAAAGGTGAGTTTGTTTCTATAGGAGATGCTACTACTAAAGCTTTAAAAGCTAAGGGAATAATTCCAACTTTAACAGCAGAGGAATTTACAGGTGAAGGTTTATTTAAAGCTATAGAATTAAAGGTTTCCTCAGGAGATAAAATATTAATTCCACGCTCCAAAAAGGGGAGAGACTATATTGTAAATGAACTTCGAAATATTGGAGCTGAGGTAGATGATATACCAGTATATGACACAGTTATTGGTAAAAACCCTAATTTAGTTTCTTTTGATAATTGTGATACAGTTGTATTTACTAGTCCTAGCACCGTAGAAAATATGATTACTTTAGTTGGAATAGATAAAGTAAAAGAAAAATCAATTATATCAATAGGGCCTATTACTTCAAAGGCATTAAATATTCATCAATTATCCTATACACAATGCGATAAAATTGGAACTCAAGGTATTATAGATACCTTAATAAAATAAATTTTTTTAAAGACTGAAAGGTAGGTGTATCATGGCCTTGCATTAATAGGCCATGTTTATTATGTTCAAAAGATATAGAAGATTAAGAGAAACTAGTGCAATAAGAGATATGGTACGTGAAACTATTTTAAATAGTAATGATTTTATATACCCAATTTTTGTGGTTGAAGGAGAAAATATTAAAGAAGAGATTCCATCTCTAGTAGGGAATTACCACTGGTCTTTAGATAGATTACCAGAAGTTATAGATGAAGTTATTGCTACAGGAGTAAAAGGTATAATCTTATTTGGACTTCCGGATGAGAAGGATGAAATTGCTTCTTCAGCTTTCTGTGAAGAGGGTATAGTTCAAAGAGCAATAAGAAAAGTCAAAGAAATCTCTAAGGAATTATTTGTTATTACAGATGTATGCATGTGTCAATACACTTCTCACGGTCATTGTGGAGTTATTAAAAATGAGAGAGTAGATAATGATGAAACCTTAAAGTACTTAGCTAAAATTGCACTTTCTCATGCTAAAGCTGGAGCTGACATGATTGCACCTTCAGATATGATGGATGGTAGAGTTAAAGCCATAAGAGATATCTTAGATGAAAACGGATTTCAGCATATATCTATAATGAGTTATAGTGCTAAATATAGTTCTGCTATGTATGGTCCTTTTAGAGCAGCTGCAAATTCAGCTCCTCAATTTGGAGATAGAAGTAGCTATCAAATGGATCCTGCCAATGGGAAGGAAGCTATGAGAGAAATCACAGCTGATGTTGAAGAAGGAGCTGATATAGTAATGGTTAAACCAGCTATATTATATTTAGACATAATAAAAGAGGCCAGTATGACTTTTAATATGCCTATAGCTGCCTACAATGTCAGTGGGGAATATGCTATGATAAAAAATGCAGGAGAAAATGGATTAATTGATGAAAAAAGAGCTGCTCTTGAAATGTTAACTTCAATAAAAAGAGCTGGTGCTAAATTAATTATCACTTACTATGCATTAGAAGCAAGTAAATGGATTAAAGAATAAATAGATTTAACATAAAAACTCATTGTAATAAAACAATGGGTTTTTTTATACCACAATAACTAGAAATGAGAATTTGGATATTTGGTATAATGAATAATTTGAAAATAAAATTCATATTTATAAATTATATCATTGAATGTATAAAATTTTAGCAGTATAATAGGTTTAGATGTTTATTAGTAGAAAATAGGGGTGAATATGGATGAATATTAAAGAAAAAATTGAAAGCCTAAGAAGGGCTATGAAGGAAAATCAATTATCAGCTTACATTATTCCTAGTTTTGATTCTCATCAAAGTGAATATGTAGCTGAATACTTCAAAGCTAGAGCATGGATTTCTGGCTTTACAGGTTCAGCAGGAACTGTAGTGGTAACTCTTAATAGAGCAATACTATGGGCAGATGGTCGTTATTATATTCAAGCTGAAAAGCAACTATCTGGTACAGGAATAGAGCTTTTTAAAATGGGACAACCTAAGGTTCCTACTTTCACAGAATTTCTAAAAAAAGAACTTAATCCAGGAGATATAGTTGGTTTTGATGGTTCTGTAATGCCTATTGGAATATATAAAACTATGACAGAAACATTTAAAAGCAGAAAAATAAAAATAAATCCAGAAAAGGATTTAATATCTCCAATTTGGAGTGATAGGCCAGCTATGCCTAATACAAAGGTGTTTCTTCATGATGTTAAATTTGCAGGTAAATCAGCATCAGAAAAACTTGCTATTATTCGTGAAAAGATGGAGGAAATAGGGGCTGAATATTACGTATTAAGTGCCTTAGATGATATCGCTTGGACATTAAATATTAGAGGAAATGATGTAGAAAGCAGTCCTGTAACAATATCTTATTTATTAATTAGCATGGATTCTGTTAAGTTTTTCATAGATAATAATAAATTAACTGATGAAGTTATATCCAATCTAAAGGCTTCTTCTATAGATATATTAAAGTATAATGAGATATTCGATAACTTAAAAGAACTTAAAGATACATCTGTATTACTTGATCCAAATAAAACTAATGTGAAAATTCTTACCTCATTAAATGAATCTATCTCTAAAATCGAAAAAAGAAATATAACTACAGATTTAAAAGCTATAAAGAATGAAGTTGAAAGAAGTAACTTTATAAACTGTACTATAAAAGATGGAGTTGCTATGGTTAAGTTTATAAAGTACTTAAAAGAAAATGTAGATAAAGAAGAGATCTCTGAGATGTCAGCCACAGATACTCTAATTAAATTGAGAAGTGAACAAGAGTATTTTGTTGAACCAAGTTTTTCAACTATAGCAGCATATAAAGAGCATGCTGCTATGATGCATTATTCTGCTACACCAGAAAGTAATTATACTTTAAAGCCAGAAGGGTTATTCTTAGTGGATTCAGGTGGACAATATTATGATGGAACTACAGATATAACAAGAACCATAGTGCTAGGTGAATTGACCGAAGAAGAAAGAAGAGACTTTACTCTTGTAGTTAAGAGTAATTTAGCTTTAACTATGGCTAAGTTCTTATATGGGGCTACTGGATCTAATTTAGATATTATTGCAAGAACACCACTTTGGGAAGCAGGAATTGACTATAAATGTGGAACTGGTCATGGAGTTGGATTCTTCCTTAATGTTCATGAAGGACCACAAAACTTCTCACAAGTTCCTAATACAGTAGTATTTGAAGAAGGAATGAATGTTACAAATGAACCTGGTGTATATAAAGAAGGTAAGCATGGTATTAGAATAGAGAATTTACTATTTGTTACTAAAGACAATGAAACAGAATATGGGGGACAATTTATGAAGTTTGATGTAGCTACCTATTGTCCTATAGATTTAGATGGTATAAAAATAGATATGCTTACAGAAAAGGAAAAATTATTCTTAAATAATTATCATAAAGAAGTATATAAATTGTTATCACCTTATCTAAATACAGAAGAAAAAGAATTTTTGAAGAAAGAAACTAGAGAAGTTTAAACTTATATTACAAATTATTGTTTCATAACAAAACAAAAATCATCTCTACATAATAGGGATGATTTTTATTATAGCATTTTAATATTATAGCATTTTAACTATTCCTGATATTATAATTAGTAACATACCTATAAACAAATAACTGAACATATTAGAATCACGGTTCATGGCAATACCTCCAAACTTACTGGTGTTTATATGTACACTTATAATATATACGCTATATGGGGAGAAAAAATACCTAATTAAATAATATAAAAAAATATAATATTTTACTATAATGTGATATAATTATACTTAATACACATGCATATAATAATTTATATATGTTTGTTAATATTATTTAAATTTGAGAGGTGATATTTAATGGATTTAAACTGGATTTGGTTTGGATTACTTATTTTTGTAATAGTTGTAGATATAACTACAAGTAGTTTTACCTTTTCATGGTTAGGGTTAGGATTTATTCCTGCTTTTATTGCAGGATATTTTGTAGACTTTACTACACAAATATGGATTGCTTTAATACTAGGAACTATTGCAATTATATTTGGATTAAAGGTGTCTAAAAAATATATTAACGTAAATCTACCAACTGAAAAACCATTGGTTGGCAAGTATGAAGATAGAGAGTTTGTATCTGAAGTTAAATTAGAAAGTAATAGGGAATGTAGAATAAAAGTTAACGAAGTTTATTGGACAGCTAGAAATATAGGTGAAGATATAAATATTGGGGATACTTTTAAAGTGTTAAAAATTGAAAATAATAAATTGATAATTAAAAAAGGAGTGATTTAAATGGAATTAGTAATTGGTGTTTTAGTCATACTATTTGTAGTTCTAATCATCATAATTTCAGCAGTTAAAGTAGTTAACACTGGTTATAACTATGTTATGGAAAGGTTTGGTCAATTTTATAAGGTATTAGAACCTGGATGGCATTTAACAATACCTTTTGTGGACTTTATTAGGAAGAAGGTATCTGTTAAACAACAAATACTAGATATACCACCACAAAACGTAATAACTAAAGATAATGTTAATATTTCTGTAGATAACGTTATATTTTATCAAGTTCTAAGTGCAAAGGATGCGGTTTATAACATAGAAAACTATGTTCAAGGTATAATGTATTCTACTATAACTAATATGAGAAATATTTTAGGTGATATGACTCTAGACGAAGTATTAGCAGGAAGAGACCTTATAAACTCAAAATTATTACAAATCGTTGATAATATTACTGATGCTTATGGAATTAAGCTATTGTCTGTAGAAATAAAGAATATTGTACCTCCATCAGAAATTCAACAAGCTATGGAAAAACAAATGAGAGCTGAAAGAGATAAGAGGGCGATGATTCTTCAAGCAGAAGGAGCAAGACAATCAGAAATTGAAAAAGCTGAAGGAGAAAAGCGAAGTAAAATACTTGCTGCTGAAGCTGAAAAAGAAGCTAATATAAGAAGAGCAGAAGGATTAAAAGAATCACAATTACTTGAGGCAGAAGGTAAAGCAAAAGCTATTGAAAAAATTTCAGAAGCAGACGCTGAAGCAATAAGAAGAGTAAATGAAGCTATAATTCAATCAGGAACTAATGAAACTGTTATAGCTTTAAAACAAGTTGAAGCTCTTAAAGAAATGGCTAATAATCCAGCTAACAAGCTTATATTACCAAATGAAACACTATCTTCCCTTGGAAGTATAGCAGCTATTGGTGAAATGTTGAAAAATAATAAATAGTAATAAAACAAAGCATTAGGATACAACCTAATGCTTTGTTTTATACATAAATAATTACAATATCTATATTTAAATGTTGAAATTATTAAATAAATATTGTAAAAAATCCTATATTAGCATATACTCTTAATACAGTGAAATGAGAAAGTTAATATAAATATATAATTTAAAAGGTAGGTGAAAATTTTATGAATAATTTAGATATTGATTTAGACTTAATGTTAGAGCTTAGCTTATCAGAAACAAGAGGCGAAGGGGAATGTTATTTAAACTTGAATGATGGTGAATTTTCTTATATTCCTCAAAGTATTATAGAAGCATTAAAAGATGAATCTAAATTTGATAAACTTGAAAGTTGGGAAAAGGAATTAGCTACAGAAGCAGAAGATGTTACTATGAACTATAGTGATAATTATCTTTATATTCCACTAATAGATGAAAGTATATTAGTGAATTCCATGAAAAGCTACTTAGATACTTTAACTCCTAATGACAAAAATGAAATTTATAGTAAGGTTGATTGGTCGAATCCTCTATTAACTTTTAATAGAGTTTTAATTAATAAAGACAAATTAGATGAGTTTTATACCTTTAGAGATGAATTTTTAATTAATTATTTAATAGATTGGTTAAGAGAGAATAATATAAGTGTAGTTAAATAGTTTTATAACACAAATAAAAAATGTGGCATGCGCCACATTACTAACGGTAAAACCTATAAAACGTAAAAATCTATACTTTTCTATACATTAAAAAAAGACGTAGAATTCTTATGGGAATTCTACGTCTTTAATCTTAATCTAGAAAAGGAGTTTCTTTTTCTATATATACTTTATGCCAAATTAAGAATATAAGTATTGTCCAAATCTTTCTACTTAAGTCAAATGGACCTTTTCTATGATCTTCTACTAATTTAATAGCAGCAGCTTTATTTACAAATTCATCTGCGTTACTATTTTTTATTATGTCTATAGCCCATTGATAAAGTTCATCCTTAAGCCATAATCTTATTGGAACTGGGTATCCCAGTTTTTTTCTATCTAGAGCAGTTAAGAATGGTAATTCTGATTTAAAAGACTCTCTTAATAAGTATTTTGTTACATGACCATTGATTTTTTCATCTGCAGTGAGCTTTGAAGCAACTTTAAACACTTCTTTATCTAAGAATGGTACCCTAAGCTCTAAAGAGTGAGCCATAGTCATTCTATCAGCTTTAACAAGGATATCTCCTGTAAGCCATGTATTAAAATCTACAAACTGCATTTGAGTAATAGGGTCATACTGAGCAGCTCTATCATAGATATCATTCATAGATCGCTTAATTGTATATTTTGACTCATACTTATTAAGTATTCCTTCTTTTTCATCATCTAAGAAGATTTTTGCATTACCCACATAACGCTCTCTCATAGGAGTACAGCCTCTATCAATAAAGCTTTTTCCTCTTGTTCCTTCTGGTATAAGGGATGCACCAGATTTTAAGGCTTTCTTTAAGAAGCCAGGTACATAATCAAACATTTTTAACGAATTAGGTTCATGGTAAATAGTATATCCACCAAATAC
Source organism: Clostridium sp. UBA5988 (assembly GCF_002435615.1). Taxonomy (NCBI): domain Bacteria; kingdom Bacillati; phylum Bacillota; class Clostridia; order Eubacteriales; family Clostridiaceae; genus Clostridium; species Clostridium sp. UBA5988. Next base: position 50,112 of record NZ_DJBA01000030.1, read on the forward strand.
CTCGTCAGCGCCTTCTCCAGATAAAATAACTGTAACATGCTTAGCTGCTTCTTTTGCTATAAAATAAAGTGGTATAGCTGCAGGGTCTGCTACTGGTTCATCCATATGCCAAATTATTTTAGGTAATTCATTGGCAAATTCTTCATAAGAAACTATTTTACTTATGTTTTCTAGCCCTAGTTTATCAGCTGATTCTCTAGCTAAATCAATTTCACTATATCCATTTCGGTCAAAACCTATGGTAAAGGTCTTTAAGTCCGGCATGTGTTTTTTTGCTAAAGCAGTTACTACAGTAGAATCAATCCCACCTGATAAGAAAGATGCAACAGGAACCTCAGATTGCATATGCAGTTCAACGGAATCTTCTATGGCCTTACGAATTTCTTCCATCTTTTCATCTTTAGGTCCTGGAGTAGGGTTAAACTTGATCGAATAATAGCAACTTATTTCATGAGCTTTACCTAATTCTTTCTTTATAATATGACCTGGTTTTAGAACCTTTATATCCTTTAGTAAAGTTTTAGGTTCAGGTACAAATTGGAATGTAAGATAGTCATGAAGTGCTCCATTATCAATATCAACACAGTCGCTATCTGGATTAGCATGAAAACTCTTAAGCTCAGAAGCTACATAAAGTCCAGTTTCATTTTCTGTATAATAAAATGGCTTTATTCCAAATGGATCTCTTCCACCTAAGAATACTTTTTTCTTTCTATCCCAAATAATAAATGAGAACATTCCTCTAAGTTTCTCAACAAACTTATCTCCTAAGTGAGTATATAATGTAGCTATTACTTCTACCTCTGAGTTAGTAGTAAAACTATAGCCTTCTTTTATTAATTCATCTCTTAAAGATATATAATTATATATTTCTCCATTAAAAACTATTTCTAATTCATCCTTATAGGAGTAGGGTTGAATTCCATTTGCCAAATCAAGAATACTTAGCCTTTTAAAACCTAAATAAACATTTTCGTCCATATACTCTCCATCTTGAGTTGGTCCTCTATGTTTAATAACTTCTCTCATATTACGAAGAGTTTCTTTCTTTTCTTCTAGTATTTTAGAATTGCTAAAAAACGTTACAAATCCGCACATCGATAATCCTCCTTAGTGTTTATACACATAAAAATATTTTACAATATATATCTATCTTAATCAATATATTCATTATTATATAATTAGTAGTACCTAACTATTATTTCTATCACATAGTATACCATATTTCTACATGAAAAGTTATATAAGTTGGATAACTTTTCAACCTGTATAAGAACTTTAAAATGGTTGTAATAAAATGTAAAAATAATCAGATAATTATTTTATGGAAAAAAAAGGTAATTAAATATTGTAATAGAATAATAATAATAGAATCAATATGGTATTAATTAAGGGGAGAGAGATTATGAGTAATTGTTGCGGTAAAAATATCTGTTTTTATTATTATGGAGAGGATCATTTGGTGATTAATCTATATAAATACATAAAACAGCAAATAGAAAATAATAACTATGTTTATCTTTATGTAGATGAAGATATATATAAATTACTTACTAATAATTTAGATTCAAATGAAAGATTAATGATAGAAAATATTAAGATGAGTAGTATATTAATGTCATCATATAATGAAAATATAAACTCTACGATGATTTCAAAGTTTCTTAGAGATCTTAAAGGCAAAGCTTTAAATTCAGGATTTTGGGGAGGGTGCTTTATAATAGATGGTGCTAAGATATTAAATAATACTTGCAATACAATATTTCAAGAATTTATTAAAGCTTTATCTAATATATGCGAAGAGGAACGTATAGATATATTGACATGCTATGACTTTTTAGATTATGTAAATAGAGGAAAAACTATTACTGAAGACATTATGAGAGACTCTTATAAATACCATGATTATAGGATGTTTGGAAATGAAATTTTACCAATAGAATCCTTTCAAGTAGAGAGTAATATAGTATAGAAAAATTTAGCTATTACGTTCTCTTATAGGTAATAAAGTTCTATAGAAAAGAGTGATAAATAAGTCTATTGACACACATAAAGGCTATGATATTATATAATTATAAATGACATTGAAATTATTTATAATTAATGTCATAAAGATTTAATTATATCTAGATAATAGTTAGTATATATAGAAAAGAGGAAGAAAATATGTCAATAGTTAATATAAGTGATAAAGCTACTACTGAATTCTTACAATTTTTAAAGGATAATGAAGTTACCACAGATACAGTAAGGATTCATTTTGCAGGTATGGGTTGTGGTGGTGCTGTATTTAATCTAGTTTTAGATGAGAAAAAAGATAATGATAATATAGAAGTAGTAGAAGGACTTACATTTTTAGTAGATAAGGGAGTTACTGAGCAATTTGGTGAATTAACAATTCTTTCTGCAGATGAAAATGGTAGAGGTGGGTTCTCCATAGAACCAGAAAAAAAACCAGAAGGTGGCGGTTGTGCTGGTTGCACAAGCTGCGGATAAATTTAATAAATAATAATTATATTACTGAAAGTGCAGTGTTAAACTTGTTTAATATTGCACTTTTTTTAGTATGTATATTTATTTCAAATAAAATCTATTAATAAATCCAATGATAAATACAATTGACATTCATAGTAATATTTATTAGTGTAATAAATATGTAGATTCATTGACACAATAGTAATGTATCTATAAAACTGAAAAGGAAAAGAGGTAAAAATTATGTCAACAGTTAAAATAAGTGATAAAGCTACCGTTGAATTCTTACAATTTTTAAAAGATAATGAAGTTACAGCAGATACCGTAAGAATTCATTTTGCAGGTATGGGATGAGGCGGCCCATCATTTAATCTAGTTTTAGATGAAAAAAAAGATACTGATAACACAGAAGTAGTAGAAGGACTTACATTCTTAGTAGATAAGTCTGTTACTGAGCAATTTGGAGCTCTTACTATTCTTTCAGGTGAAGAGAATGGTAGAGGTGGATTTTCTATAGAGCCTGAAAAGCAAGCAGAAGGTGGCGGATGCTCAAGTTGTAGCAGCTGCGGCTAATGAATAAGTAAAATCTTATATTAAAATAAAAGTGCTATGCTAATTTTATTTAGCATTGCACTTTTATTTTAATATACTTATTTCCATCTATAGAAAACATATTTGAGTATAAAACTTTTCATATTGTTTAAACTAATGGTGATAAATAAGTAGGAGGGAAATATTATGGCAAAAGCAGGAATGAGAAGACCAGATCCAAAAGATTCACATGGTACAGAAAGTAATAAACATAATCACTTTCCTAAAAATGAAGTTCATCCAGTACCAGAACTTCAAGGAAGGGCTAAAACTTCAGATAAAAAATCTAAGCCAATTAGCTATGATGGAAAATGGTAAAATAATGTGTGAATAAAATAAAGTACACATTATGGTAGTAATTAAAATTTAAAAGAAGTAATAAGCAGCACTTACTTAAATAAAGAGTAGGTGCTTTTATTATGGTTAGATTACATGGTTTTAAGGATTAATCATTACTTACTAGACTTTCTTTTTATATCTTTTATATGCTATAATACTATAGAAATTCAAAAGGAAAAATGGAGGAAATAGTAAATGAATGAAAGTAATAAGATTGATATATATGGTCTAAATAAAAATTTAAAATACTTTATAGAAACATGGGGCTGTCAAATGAATGAAGAGGACTCTGAAAAATTATCTGGTGGATTAAAACCATTAGGATATGTAAGAACTGACTCTAAAGAAGAAGCGGATATAATAATCTTTAATACATGTTGTGTTAGGGAAAATGCTGAGCAAAAGGTAGATGGAAACTTAGGGGCTTTAAAAAAACTAAAAAAAGAGAACCCTAATAAGGTTATTGCTGTTACAGGTTGCATGATGCAACAAGAGGGAATGGCAGACAAAATAATAGGTAAGTTTCCTTTTGTAGACATAATTATAGGAACTCATAATGCTTATAAGTTTACAGAATATCTTGGAAGAGCTTTAGGTGGCGAAAGACCTATAGTAGAAATTTGGGATAAAGAAGCAGATATAATAGAGGGAGCTCCTATTGATAGAGCAAGTACTATAAAAGGCTTTGTTACAATAATGTATGGTTGTAACAACTTCTGTACTTATTGTATAGTTCCCCATGTAAGAGGACGTGAAAGAAGTAGAAACTCTGCTGAAATAATAAAAGAGATAGAGAGTATGGTTAAAGAGGGATATAAAGAAATCACCCTTCTTGGACAAAATGTTAATTCCTATGGTAAGGGATTAGACGAAAATATTAACTTTGCAGAACTTTTAAGAAGAATAAATGAAGTAGATGGTATTGAGAGAGTGAAATTTATGACTTCTCATCCAAAGGACTTAAGTGATGAGGTAATTGATGTAATTGCAGCTGGAGATAAGTTATGTGAATCTATTCATCTTCCAGTACAATCTGGATCATCAAGAATATTAAAAAAGATGAACAGACACTATACTAGAGAGCAGTATTTAGAATCAATTAGAAAAATTAAAGAAAGAATTCCTAATGTAGCATTAACTACGGATATAATAGTAGGTTTCCCAGGAGAAACTGAGGAGGATTTTGAAGATACTTTAAGTCTGATTAAAGAAGTTGAGTATGATTCTGCCTTTACCTTCTTATATTCTAGAAGGGGTGGCACTCCTGCAGACTTAATGTTTGACCAAGTAGATGAAAAAGTTAAAAAAGATAGATTTAATAGATTAGTTGAAGTCGTTAATGAAATTTCTGCTAAGAAAAATAAGCTTTATGATGGAAAAATTGTTGAAGTTCTTGTAGAAGGTGAAAGTAAAAGTGATGATACAAAATTAACCGGAAGGACAAGAACAAGTAAATTAGTTAATTTTACTGGTAATAAAGAAAGTATAGGTAAGTTAGTTAATGTTAGAATCATAAAAGCAAATTCTTTTTCATTAATAGGAGAAGAAGTATAAAAGCGACTTTGTCGCTTTTTTTAAATAATTATGAAGGAGAGATATATATGGCATTAACTCCAATGATGCAACAATATTTTCAAATTAAAGATAAATATAAAGAATGTATCTTATTTTTCAGACTAGGCGATTTTTATGAAATGTTCTTTGATGATGCTAAAGTTGCATCAAAGGAGTTAGAGTTAACGCTAACGGGAAGAGATTGCGGTCTTGAAGAAAGAGCTCCTATGTGTGGGATTCCATTTCATGCAGCTAAGAATTATATTGGAGCCTTAATATCAAAAGGGTTTAAGGTAGCTATTTGTGAGCAGGTAGAAGATCCAGCAGTGGCTAAGGGAATTGTAAAGCGTGATGTAGTAAAAATTTATACCCCAGGAACTTACACAGAAGCTTCCTATTTAGATGAGAGTAAAAATAGCTATACAGCTAGTCTATATGTGAAAGAAAATCACATTGCATTGGCCTTTTGTGATGTGTCTACAGGGGATTTCTATACTACTGAATTTAAATATAATATTAATGTACTTATAGATGAATTGTGTAAATTTAATCCTCGAGAGATAATTATTACAGAAAGCTTTAACCAAGAGATTATGGATGAAATTATAAGTAGAACATCCTTTTATATATCCCACTTCCAAGATGATAATTTTAATATGGAAGAAGAAGATCTTAAAGAACAGTTCCTAAACATAGAAATAGATAAATTATCAGAAATAGTAATTAAAACTTGTAATGGATTAATTAGATATATAAAAGAAACTCAAAAGGTTTCATTGACTCATATAAACCATATAGAGATATATGATATCTGCACATATATGACCATAGATGTTAATTCAAGAAGAAACCTTGAACTGGTGGAGAATATCAGAGATAAAGGAAAAACAGGAACTCTTTTATGGGTTATAGATAAAACCAATACATCTATGGGTGGAAGAAGAATTAGAAAGTGGTTAGAAGAGCCTCTAATTATTAAGAAAGATATTTTAAATAGACAAGATGCCATTGAAGAGTTTACTAAGGATATAATCTTAATGGAAGATTTAAAGGAAGCTTTAAATAGTATTTATGATATTGAGAGGTTAGTTGGTAAAATAAGTTCTACTGCGATAAATGCCAAGGAGCTTATATCATTAAAACATTCCATTGCTAAAGTTCCAAGGATTAAAGAACTTATTTCTAAGCTTACAAGTCCTTTAATGAAGGATGTTTATTCTAGCTTAGATGAGCTAAGAGATATTTGGACTTTTCTCGAAAGCTCTATTATGGATGAACCTTCTTTGTCTGTTAAGGAAGGTAATATTATTAAAACTGGTTATAATTCATTAGTAGATGAATTAAGAGAAAGTAAAACTAATGGAAAGCTTTGGCTTGCAAATTTAGAAAATGAAGAGAGAATAGCTACTGGTATAAAATCCCTTAAGATTTCTTATAATAAGGTTTTTGGATATTATATAGAAGTTACAAAATCTAATCTTTCCTCAGTGCCAGAAGGCAGATATATTAGAAAACAAACCTTGTCTAATGCTGAAAGATATATAACTCCTGAGCTTAAGGAGATGGAAGATAAAATCTTAGGAGCAGAAGAGAAATTAATTGCTCTTGAATATTCTATATTTACTGAGATTAGAGAGAAATTAGAAGAAAATATAGAGAGAATGAAAAATACAGCTAAGCTTATATCAGAAATTGACTGTATTTGGGCTTTGGCTATGGTTGCTAGAGAACATAACTATGTGAAGCCTGTAATTAATACTGAGGGAATCATAGAAATTCAAGAGGGTAGGCACCCAGTTGTAGAAGTTATTACAAAGGCAAATAGCTTTATATCTAATGATACTACCTTAGATCTTGAAGATAATAGACTTATGTTAATTACTGGTCCTAATATGGCTGGTAAGTCTACATATATGAGACAGGTAGCTTTAATTACATTATTAGCTCAAATGGGAAGTTTTGTTCCTGCCAAAGAAGCAAATGTTTCTATTTGTGATAAAATATTTACTAGAATAGGAGCTTCTGATGATTTAGCTGGTGGGAAGAGTACCTTCATGGTAGAAATGTGGGAAGTATCAAATATTCTTAATAATGCTACCAATAAGAGTTTGGTTCTTCTTGATGAAGTTGGTAGAGGTACTAGTACCTACGATGGACTTAGCATTGCATGGGCAGTTATAGAGTATATATGTAAAAATTCAAATATTAAATGCAAAACCCTATTTGCCACACATTATCATGAATTAACTAAGTTAGAAGGAGAAATTCCAGGAGTAAAAAATTACTCTATTTCAGCAAAAAAAGTAGATAATAATATTATATTCTTACGTAAAATTATAAAGGGTGGAGCAGATGAATCTTATGGTATAGAGGTTGCTAAGCTTGCGGGATTACCTTCAGCAGTAATTTCTAGAGCAAGAGAAATTTTAGAAACTTTAGAAGATGGAACTTCAAAAGATATAATCAAAGAAGAAGTGAAAACTGTAATTCCATCTACAGAGAAATTAGAAAAAATAGAAAAAGAAATTTGTTTAACTCAGCAATTAGCTTTTGAAGATGTAGAGATGCAAAACCTAATTGACGAAATTAAATCTATAGATGTACTTAATCTTACACCTATGGATGGATTTAATAAATTATACGATATTATTAAAAAAGCTAAGAATATATAGATAAAATAATTATTTAAGGTGGGTGTATTATGAGAAGAATCAATTTATTATCTGAAAACACTGCCAATAAAATTGCAGCAGGAGAGGTTGTTGAAAGAGCTAGTTCTGTTGTTAAGGAATTAGTGGAAAACAGCCTTGATGCTGACAGTAAAAACATAACTATTGAAATAGAAGAGAGTGGCAATAAGCTTATAAGAATCACAGATGATGGACGTGGTATTCATCCTGAAGATATAAAAATAGCTTTTTTGCCTCATGGTACAAGTAAGATAAGTTCCGTGGAGGATATTTACGACATTCAATCCTTTGGATTTCGTGGAGAAGCTCTTGCTAGTATAGCTGCTGTTTCAAAGGTAAGACTAAAATCAAGGATGGAAACTTTTGATTATGGTAGAGAGATCTATATTGAAGGTGGAAAAGTAATCTATGAGAAAGATGTAGGTTGTAATTTAGGAACGGAAATTGAAGTTAAGGATTTATTCTTCAATACTCCAGGGAGGCAAAAGTTTTTAAAATCACCTCAAAGAGAGAAATCAATAATAAATGACTTGGTATTAAAGCTAGCTCTAGGAAATTATAAGACTTCTATAACCTTAATTAATGATGGCAAACAAAGCCTTAGAACCTTTAGTGAAGATGAACTAGATAAAACTCTTAGAATTTTATATGGAAAAGAAGTATATGAAAATGTAATACCAATAGAAAATCATAGCGATATTTTATCTGTATATGGATATATTGGAAAAGAGAGTATTAGTAGAGGCAGTAGAAATAGACAAAGCATTTTTGTAAATAAGAGACTTATAAAAAGTTCTTTAATAACTGCTGCGGTAGAGAATGCATTTAAATCCTTTATTATGGTAAATAAATTTCCATTCTTCGTTATACACATAGATATATTTCCAGAATTTATAGATCCCAATGTACATCCAACTAAAAATGAAGTTAAGTTTTTAGAGGAAAGAGTTTTATTTAAAACTATATTTGATGGAGTTCATAGTGCATTAAAAGAAAGCTTAAAGAAGAGTTTTATTATACCAGAAGAAATAGAGGATTTAGCTATAGTTCAAGAGGATAAACTACATGAAAGTTATACTTCTTCACAACCTAGTCAAATTGGATATTTAAATGATAAGCACTATACTAGTGGGGATAATAATTTAGGTTATGATAAGGACTTGGGCTTTAATAAAGAAGTAAATTATAATGACAAACCTTCTTATATAAGAGAAATTCCTATTGAAAATCAATTTGAACCTAAAGAAGCTAATATATATTCAAATAATGAAAGATCAAGGATTGCTAAAATTCCACCAATTAAACTTATAGGACAATGTTTTAATAGTTATATAATTGGTGAATATTTAGATGAATTGTATTTAATCGATCAGCATGCTGCTCATGAGAAGATATTATTTGAAAAGTATAGAAAAAATATAGGTAGTTTCAATGTGGTAAGTCAGATTTTAGCTGTACCTACAATCATTCCATTAACCTTTGATGAATATGCAATTTATAAAGATAATGAAGAGATTTTCTTAAATGCAGGATTTGTGGTTGAAAGTTTTGGAGAAAATGACGTGGTAGTTAGAGAAGTTCCAGTGTTTTTGGGGAAACCTCATATAAACAATTTGTTTCATGATATGATAGAAAATATAAAATCCATGGGCAGTGGTTTAACCATAGATATAAAATATGATAAAATAGCTTCTCTTGCTTGTAAGGCAGCTGTAAAGGCTAATGATAAATTGTCCGATGTAGAGATTCTATCCCTCCTTGAAGAGTTAAGGTATATAGATGAACCATTTACATGTCCACATGGTAGACCTACTATAATTAAATATTCATTAAAGGAAATAGAAAAAAGTTTTAAAAGAATTTAGTATGAAGGGATTAAAGCAATGAAAGATTTATTTATATTAGCAGGACCTACTGGTATTGGCAAAACAAAGATTTCAATTCATATTGCCAAAGAACTTAATGGGGAAATAATATCTGCTGATTCTATGCAGATATATAAGAAGATGGATATTGGATCTGCTAAGATATCCAAAGAAGAGATGAAGGGTGTGAAGCATCATCTCATTGATTTTTTAGATCCTAGTGAAAACTTCAGTGTGGCAGAATTTAGTTCTTTGGCAAAGGAAAGCATTGAAGAAATAAGCAGTGAAAATAAGCTTCCCATGCTGGTAGGTGGCACTGGGCTTTATATTAATTCTCTTATTTATAATTATAGTTTTGCTGAAACTAATAAAGATGAAGCTTATCGCAAAGAACTAGAACAGTTGGCCTTAGAAAATGGAGTAGAATATGTTCATGAGCTGTTAAAAGCCGTTGATGAAGTGAGTTATAACAAGCTATATCCAAATGATCTTAAAAGGGTAATTAGAGCTTTAGAGGTTTATAAGGTAACAGGAATGCCTATATCTGAAGCAGCTAAAAATGATGAGATTTTTGATATACCTTACAAAGTTTATTATTATGTATTAAATATGAATAGAGATAAGCTTTATGAAAGAATTAATCATCGTGTTGACTTAATGCTAGACGCTGGTCTTCTAGAAGAAGTAGTAAGGTTAGAAAAAGAAGGATATACCACAGATATGCAATCTATGAAGGGAATAGGTTATAAAGAGCTATTACAATATCTTCATGGTGAAGTTTCTAAAGAGAAGGCTATAGAAAATATAAAGCAATTTAGTAGAAATTATGCAAAACGTCAGCTTACTTGGTTTAGAAAAGACCCAAGGGTTAAGTGGATAGACAAGGATGATTTTTCTAATGATGAGGATGTAGCAAAGTTTATTATTAATGATTATAAAGAGAAAAAATATAAAGACTAAGTTAATTTTAAATATTATATAAGATATATTGATAGCTATGAATATTAAGGAATTATTTGCTTAATATTTATAGCTATGTTAGTATTAGAATGTTATTTTATGTTTAAGGAGCGATTTTTTATGATAGAAAAAACTAAAGAGTTTTTAATAAATAACTTTAAAATAAATGAAGAAGTTTTTAAAGTATCAGAAGAAGCTTTAAAGGATATTCAAGAGCAATTTTCTATGATGGATGATATTCGAGAATATAATCAATTAAAAGTTCTTAGTGCCTTGCAAGCTGAAAGAGTTAGTGATATGCATTTTACTAATTCTAGTGGATATGGTTATGGTGATGTTGGTAGAGATACTTTAGATAAGGTTTTCGCTAGAGTATTTAATACAGAAGCAGCCCTAGTTAGGCCACACTTTGTAAATGGAACTCATGCTATTGGATGTGCTTTATTTGGCAACCTACGACCAGGAGATACAATGCTGAGCATATGTGGTTCACCTTATGATACCTTACATAACATTATAGGAATAACTAAGGATGCAAATATAGGCTCTTTAAAGGAATATGGGGTAAGCTATAAGCAATTAGAGTTGACAAGTGCAGGTAAAGTTAATATAGAAGAGGTTCAAAAGACTTTAAAAGAAGACCATAGCATAAAACTTGTACATATTCAAAGATCTACAGGATATGGGTGGAGAAATGCACTGTTAGTAGAGGAAATAGGTGAAATAATAAAGTCAATTAAAGAGATCAAACCAGAGGTAATTTGTTTTGTTGATAACTGTTATGGCGAATTTATAGATACTATAGAGCCAACAGATGTAGGAGCTGATCTTATAGCTGGTTCTTTAATAAAAAATATTGGTGGGGGAATTGCGCCAACAGGGGGGTACATAGCAGGTAAAAAAGCCTATGTAACTCAAGCAGCTTATAGATTGACCATTCCAGGTATAGGTGGAGAGTGTGGTTCTACCTTTGGTGTTATGAGAAGTTTATATCAAGGATTGTTTTTAGCCCCTCACGTGGCTGTGGAAGCTGTAAAGACAGCTATATTCTGTTCAAGGGTAATGGAGCTTTTAGGCTTTGAGGTACTCCCAAAATATGATACTAAGAGAAGTGATATCATACAAGCTGTTAAATTTAATGATAAAGATAAATTAATTCAGTTTTGCAAGGGTATTCAAGCTGGTTCCCCAATAGATTCATTTGTAGAATGTGAACCTTGGGCTATGCCTGGTTATGAAGATGAAGTAATTATGGCGGCAGGTGCATTTATACAAGGTTCTTCCATTGAACTTTCTGCTGATGCTCCAATAAGAGAGCCATATATAGCATATCTTCAAGGTGGATTGACCTTTGATCATGGAAAAGTTGGAGTTTTAATGGCTATATCTAGAATATTATCTTAATTAGGAGTTAAATTAATAGGTATATAATAAATTTATTTTGTTATATAAAAAATATTAAGAAGCTATAATAGCTTCTTAATATTTTCTATAAATTCCTGATAGTTTACCTAAGATTTTGCAATCGTCAACAATTATTGGCTCCATGGTGGAGTTTTCTGGTTGTAGTCTAATATGCCCATCTTCTTTAAAAAAGGTTTTTATAGTGGCTTCATTTTCTATTAGAGCAACTACAATATCTCCGTTAGACGCAATAGAAGTTTTTTCTATTATAGCTAAGTCTTTATCATGGATTCCAGCTTCTATCATACTGTCACCTTGAACTTTAAGTATAAATAATTCATTTGTACTGTTTACAAAGTCAAGGGGGATAGTTAGATAATCTTCTATACTTTCTTGGGCAAGTATAGGAATTCCAGCTGTAACTTTACCTATAATAGGAATATTAATCATTTCTTTTTTATTATGAGGTTCTTGCAGTAATTCTATTGCCCTTGGTTTAGTTGGGTCACGTCTTATTAAGCCTTTTTTCTCAAGTCTAGTAAGATGACCATGAACCGTAGATGTTGAACTTAAATTTACAGCTTCACAAATTTCTCTTACTGAAGGGGGATACCCTTTAGTATTAACTTGATTTTTAATAAACTCATAAATTTCAGATTGTTTACCACTTTTAATTTCAATCATGAAAACACCTCTCAATCTAGATAATTATACCATAAGAAATAAAGAATATCAAACCTTTGTTCTCATATAGGAAAATTATTGTAGTAAATTTAAATAAAAACTGGAGATGAAAAAATGGAAAATTTTTTAGAATTAAATATAAATGCGGAAATAATAAAGGTATTGGAGGAATTAAAAATAACAAAGCCAACTCTAATACAAGAATTATCAATTCCTAAAATATCAGAAAATATGGATGTGATAATGCAAAGTGAAACAGGCAGTGGTAAAACCTTGGCTTATTTGCTACCACTAATTGAGAGAATTGATTATGAAAAAAGAGAAAATCAATTTATAGTCTTAGTTCCTACCCATGAATTAGCCCTTCAAGTAAATGAAGTTTTAAGTACTTTGGGAGATAAATCTTCTTTGAATATAAAGTCTACGGTTATCATGGGGGATGTAAATATAAAAAGACAGGTTGAAAAACTAAAGGAAAAACCTCAATTTGTAATAGGTTCTCCAGGAAGAATACTAGAGCTAATAAAAATGAAAAAAATAAGTGCTCATACAGTTAAAACTATAGTAATTGATGAGTGTGATAAACTTTTAGACAAAAATAATTTAAATATAGTTAAGGATGTTATAAAAACTACACTTAGAGATAGACAATTAGTAATGACTTCTGCCACTTTAACAGAGGAAGCTTTAAGTATAGGGGAAAGCTTAATGAAATCCCCTGAAATCATAAAGTGTAATGATGATTCAACTATAAATCCTAACATAAACAATTTATATATAGTTTGTGATAGGAGGGATAAGATACTTATTCTTAGAAAATTAATGGCAAGTATAAATCCTAGAAAAGCTATTGCCTTTATTAATAAAAGTGATGAAATAGAAATATTAACTACTAAGCTAAAATACCATGGACTAAAGGTGGATGGAATACATGGTAGTTTTGTTAAAAATCAAAGACAAAAAACCATGTTAGACTTTAAATCAGAGCGTATAAACCTTTTGGTATCTTCAGACTTATCTGCAAGGGGATTGGATATAGAGGACGTTACTCATATATTCAATGTAGACTTACCAGAAGATATAAATACTTATGTACATAGAAGTGGTAGAACAGCTCGTGGAGATAAAAGCGGTACTGTTATATCTATTATTTCACCTAAGGAGATAGCGCAATTGAAAGCTTATAGTAAAAAACTGAATTTTAATCTTACTGAGAAGACTATATCTCACGGAAATATTGAAGATGTAGCTGTTGTGGTTAAAAACTATAAGAAGAGTAATGCACCTTCAGATAAAAGGTCAAAACCATCTGAGAAATCATCAAAACCTAGGAAGAATACTGCTAAAAAAGACAAAAGAGATAAAAGATAGGTATAAGGATAATATAAAGTATATCTTATGCATATAATCTAATAGAGTTCTATCTAGGGAGGAATTATGTCTAGACATTTTACAAATGCAATTTACTTAAGTGATGAAGTGGAGAACATTATAAGGAGTTCTAAATTTCTAGGAAAGGGCAATAATGGAGTAGTATATAGAATTGATAATGAGAGAATTATAAAAATATTTAATGATAAAAAAGTTTGCGAAACAGAGTATATAATTCTTAAATCATCTATGCATCATCCATCCTTTCCTAAGGTTTTTGACTATGGAGATTTTTTTATTGTAAGAGAGTTTGTAGATGGGATAAGACTTGATAAGTATCTAAATCATAACCCTCTAAATCAGAAACTAGTAAGAAGCCTAGTAGATTTAATAAATGATTTTAAAGAACTTGGTTATAAAAAGTTAGATATACGTTGCAAGGATCTTTATGTACAAGAGGACTTTTCTATCAAAGTTATAGATCCAAAGGATAACTTTGATAGGGAGATGCCTTTTCCACGGCATCTGATGAGAGGTATACTAAAGAGAGATAGTATAGGTGAATTTTTTTATTATCTACAAAAAATAGATAGGAATCTATACGAATCTTGGAGAAGTCAATTTAAAGAATATCTAAAAAAATTAGCTGAGAAAGATAAAAAGCTCTAAGAATGACAGTCTTAGAGCTTTTGTGTTTAATTGGATAATTTTAATCAAAAATTAACTAATTATAGGTTTTATTTTAAAAGATACAATGGTAAACTTATCTAGTAAAACATATAAACCTATGAAAGGAGACGTTTTAAATGAAAAAAAGTACATTAGGAACTTTGCTTATTACAGCAATACTTTCCCTTGCATTAATAGGATGCAGTACCTCTAATAAGACTAGTAAAGAGGAAACTAATACTGGAAGTAATGATAATAAAGAAATATATCTTTCAAAGGAAACGGAGAAGAAGGAGGGGGATAAAAATCCAGTGGCTACCATAGAAATGGAAGACGGAAAAATTATAAAGCTGGAGCTTTATCCCGAAATAGCACCAAATACCGTTAGAAACTTTATAAGTCTTGCTAATAGTAAATTTTATGATGGTTTAATATTTCATAGAGTAATTTCAGGCTTTATGATTCAAGGTGGAGATCCAGAAGGAACTGGAATGGGTGGACCTGACTACTCCATATATGGTGAATTTACAAATAACCAGTTTGAAAATACTCTTTTACATACGAAGGGTGTTATATCTATGGCTAGATCAAATGATAAGAATTCTGCTGGATCTCAATTTTTTATAATGCATGGTGATACACCTAGTTTAGATGGAGACTATGCAGCCTTTGGTAAGGTTATAGAAGGTATGGATGTTGTAGACTCTATAGCTAAAGTAGAAACTGGCAGTGATGATAGACCTAAGAAGGATATAAAAATTAAATCCATTTCGGTAGATACCTTTGGAGTTACTTATAATGAACCTGTAAAATATACAAAATAATTTTAAATAAACCTAGCTGTGTTATGGCTAGGTTTATTTTTTTTATAAACTGAGTTCTTTGCTTCAGAGAGCTTTTCGAACTGAAGCTTACTAATAGACTTCTTAGTATCAGTATTTTTAATACTAAGAAGTGGTTATCTTTTAGGAGAAAACGTAGCCGCTCGTTGTTCTCATCGGATAAATACACTGCTACCTCTTTTTGAAGTGTTTAATTTTCCTACGTATACATATTTTTTCATCTACTTCCTCTTTTATTACTACTTAATTATTTCAATATAATTACCATTCAATATAATGTTAGTTATATTGAATGATAATTATAATAATTTACGATAAAAATATGTTTACATAATGTATACAAAGTGTAAACATGGATTAAATGCTTGTTTACAAGGGTAAAATAATGTATACTTAAATCAAGGTGTAATTTTATAAATTTTAAGGATGTGTAATTAATGGATTCAATTTTAAGTGTAAGGATAAGCGAGGAACTAAAAGAGAAATTTCAAAGTTTAGCCGAGGTAGAAGGGATAAATAATAAAGAATTCATGGATCTTATAATAAGGAACTACGAATTAAACAAAGCTTCAACGGGTACAGACTTTATTAAAAGCGATGTAGAAGAGTTACAGAGCATAACAAAAAGAATTTTAGATATATACATAAATATGATAGAAAAGAGCAAGGTTAAGAACTCGGAAATTGTTAATAGTTTTAAAGGAACTTTAGAGGAAGAGACTAATAGAAGTGAAAAATTAAAGGGGAATATAGAAAGTTTAAAAAAAGAACTAGAAGATTTAAAGTCTCATAATAAAGAACTGAAGGATTCGTTAAAGGAATATAAAGAACTTTTAGAAAAAGAGAGAGAAGATATCAAGGGATATAAAGAGTTAAACCTCATGTTAAAGGATAAGGTAAATGAGTTAAATGCCTATAAAAATGAAGCAGAAAGTTTAAGAACAATAAACCGAAACATGGAAGAGAACTTAAAAAACCTAGAGAGAGAAAAGGAAAGCCTTACTAATAAATTAAATGAGGAATTAAATCATAGTATTGCATTAGAAGATGAAATTCAGGATATGAAGAGTTCTTATGAAAATAAGATTAAGCAGATCTCAGAGGAGTTTAGCAGAGAATTAAGATTAAAAGATGATGAAATAAGGATTTCTATGCAAAAAGAAGTACTACAAAAAGAGGAAGAGTACAGAAAAGAAATTTGGTCTATGAAATCTCATTATGATGATAAAATTTCTAAATTGATGGACGATAAAGAACAATTACTACTGAAAATAAGAGACGATATAAACAACAATAAATAATATAAAAAATAGTATAAAAAATGCTGAAGTATTTCTAATTTTAAAATTAGGCTCCAGCATTTTTGTTATTTACCTTCCGTATAAGCATGTTCTAGTATATCTAAATATTCAGTAAAACTATCCTTGTCCTCTTTAGAAACGTTTTCTAAGGAATAATCGAGAAACTTACATCTTTCCATAATTACTGCTTCTAATATATTATGTCCCTTTTCTAAACCTTCTATTCTAACTATTCGTCTATCTTTTGAATCTCTAACTCTCTTGACAAGATCCTTACTTTCCATTCTATCAACTAAATCAGTGATGGTGCTAGGGGCTTGATATAGTTTATTGCTAAGTTCACTAATAGTTACTTCTTTATGATTTACTATAATTTGTAAAGCTTCAAATTGTGCAGGAGTAATATCATAATCTTCTAATATAGTTCTTCCTTTTTTCTTTATATAAAAGCATACTCTTCTTAATAGTTTCTCTATCTTTTCTATTTGTGGATCTTCATAAATTTTCAAAAAATCACTCCTAAATTATATTATAAAAAACATTAAAGTTTATTATACTTCTGTATTATTATACACTTTTTTTTGAATATAGTCAATTAATTACAATTCAATGATAAAATTCAATAAAAAACAGCATCTTGAATTAAAATCAAAATGCTGTTTTTGTATTTTAAATTAATTATGTAAGAATTTATTATTCTTGCATTTTAGCAATACTATCAAGACATTCTTCACAAATATTTTTACCTTTGTAGTTTTTAACGTCTCTAGCATTACCACAGAATAAACATGCTGGCTCATATTTTTTTAATATGATTTGATCTCTATCTACATAAATTTCTAAAGCATCTTTTATCTCGATGTCTAAAGTTCTTCTTAACTCTATTGGAATTACTATTCTTCCTAATTCGTCTACTTTTCTTACTATACCTGTTGATTTCATAATATTTTCCTCCTAAATGTTTGTTATTTATTTTTTCATAAGTATAAGTGGGATTATATATAACTATTATATATAATTATTGTAATTTGTATACATTATTAAATTATCCAATTCCCATTAAATTATACATTAATAGTTAATATATATCTATTATAACTTATTCTTTTAAATTTTAACAGAGATTTTTTACATTTGTCATATTTTACAAGTGTAAACCTTACCTATAGTTAGTGAATTGTACATCTATACCATAGTCTTTAGATTTTAATAGCTGCATTGTTTCTTGTAAATCATCCTTATTCTTTCCAGATATCCTTAACTGATCATCCATAATTTGAGGCTGAACTTTTATTTTACTAGCCTTAATATCTGCCACCATAGCTTTAGCTTTCTCAGTAGAGATACCTTTTATTAATTTACAATTAACTTTAGCTGTACCTAGAGAACCTGAATCAATTTTACCAACTTCAAGAGCTTTGGAAGAGACACCTCTTTTAATAAATTTCCCCTTAAGTATATCGATTACAGTATCTAACTTAAACTCATCGTCAGATATGATCTTAACTTCATCTTTTAGTAAAGTTATTTCTGTCTTAGTACCTTTAAAGTCATATCTTTGTTTAATTTCCTTTAGGGCTTGATTAATAGCATTATCAACTTCTTGCATATTAATTTCAGAAACCACATCAAAGGAATATGAACTTGCCATACTTAGAACCTCCTTAAAATAATCTATATGTAAAAAACATATAAATATATAATAATTTATATATTTAAAAATGTCTATATAAATTTGAAAAAATTTAGATTTATTTTCAGTTGATGTTTTTCAATAGTTTTGTTAAAATAGTCTAATGATTTAATAAAGATAAAATAGGAAGTGATGATAATGAAATACTGTATTTTTGATGAAAAGAAAGTATGCAATGATTGTGGAGAGTGCAATGTATGTGAATATAATAGGGATAAGATCTGTGATAATTGTGGTAAATGCCTAGAGATTGAAGGATATGATGTTAAGGCTATAAAAATAGATGAGGTATTTGAAAAGAACAAAGAGGAAGAAATTAAAATCAATTTGGAAGACTTTAGTGATTTTGATATAATTGAAGATGAGGATAGCTTTGAAGAAGATGTAGTACCATTAGAAGAAGATGAAATACCATATATAGATGCTCTCGATGATGAATCCAATTGGGATTATATATCTGATGTAGAAGGCATGGATGAACTTATGGAAGAAACGGGTACAGATGGACTGATACATGAAGAATATCCAGGTTTATATGTAGTAAATAATAAAAGATAGCTACATAAAACTATTATATATGATATAATAGTTTTATAATATTTTACTACGGAGGTACAAAAGAATGAGCATTACTATTCTTAATTAATTTTATAGGCATAACAAAATAAATACTTATTACAATTTAAATGTAGTTTTATGTTTTTTGTTGTGCAATTAATTAGGCAGTGGTAATCTATTCTTTTAATTCTAATCATATAATAATGTTTTGATAGGTGAAGGTATGTAACTATAGTTTACTATAATTAATTTATTTTAATAGTTTCTATTTACCCTTAACCAGTTTATATTATATGAATTAATAATAGAGTTGTAAGTTTGGTTTTAATTGCTTATTGTGATTAAAACCTTTTTGTTTCTTAAAATTGAAGTACCACCATTGCCTTTTGATAGACTTTATTAAAAGGAGTGTTATAAATGGGTAAGATAATTATAAAAAATATTTCTAAATCCTTTCAAAATCGCACAATTTTAAATAATATAAGTTTTGAAATAGGAGATAATTTTAAGATAGGTCTGGTAGGAGAAAATGGCGTAGGTAAAAGTACCTTAAAACAAATAATAACTAAGGAGATTTCCTACGATGAAGGAAGTATAAATTATATTCCTTCAAATATTCTTATCGGAATTATAGATGAAAACTTATATAATAATAATACTTTTTTAAGTGGTGGTGAAGCTACTAAAAAAGAAATTCTTAATATATTTAATAGTAACTATGATTTGTTTATACTAGATGAGCCTACAAATCATTTAGATTTAAGTGGTGTTCAATGGTTAGAAAGGCTTATAAATTCTATAAACAAACCTATGATTATAATAAGTCATGATAGGTTTTTTTTGGATGAGGTTACAAATAAGACCTTCGTTTTAAGCAATAACGGAATAAAAACCTATGAAGGTAATTATTCTTCCTATGAAAAACAGTTATTAATGGAAAAGATAACTAATGAAAATTTATATAACAAACAACAACAGGAAATAAGGGCTTTGAAAGAAAATATTAGTCAAAGAAAACAATGGTTTAACAAAGCACACAAAATGGCGGGTACTAATGACCACTTAAGAGCATTAAGTAAAAAGCATGTTTCTATAATGAGATCAAAAGAAAAAAAGTTAGAAAAATTAAAAGAAAATGGAGTTGAAAGAATAAAGGATAATTCTTCAATTAAACTTATAATTAATAATAATAATAGTTTTAAAACAGCCATGAGAGTTGAAAATCTTAGTAAATCCTTCGATAAGAAATTATTATTTAAAGATGGAAACTTTACTATAAATGGTGGAGATAAAGTCGGAATCATTGGTAATAATGGTAGTGGGAAGACTACATTACTAAATATTCTTCTAGGTGAAGATAAGAATTACATTGGTGATGTTTATTTAAACCCCAATATGAAGATTAGCAGTTTATCTCAATATCTAGAAGTAGTAAATGAAGAAATAACTATATTAGACTATTTATTAGCAACCAATGAAACTGAAAATATAATTCGGTTATATTTAGGAAGTGTATTTATCAAAGGGGATAGAGTAAATACATTAATTAAAAACTTAAGTATGGGTGAAAAATGCAGAGTAATATTTACTAAAATAATCATTGAAAATCCTGATTTAATAATTCTTGATGAGCCAACTAATTATATGGATATCTTATCTAAAGAGAGTGTAAGCTTGCTTTTAAAAAGTTATTCTGGAACAGTTTTAGTAGTTTCTCATGATAGACATTTAATTTCTACAGTATGTAATAGAATTCTAAAAATAGAAAATAACAAAATTATTAATTTTACTGGAAATCAGGATGAAATAATTGAGTTTTTCACTTGTAATAAGACTAAAAATAGTAAATCAAAGGTTAATAAAGATGAAATATTAATGCTTCAGTGTCGACTTTCTCAGCTAAGTGGTTTACTAGATGATCCTTCATTAGAAAAGGATGCTAAGTTAAAATATGAAATAGAATTTTTGAATATTAGTAGGCGTATATCTGAATTGAGAGATAGAAAATATAAAAAGTAATAAAAAGAAGGATAGTAGCCATAGATTTGATAGCTGCTATCCTTCTTTATTACTCATCTCCTAAGGGGTGAGTGTTAATTGCCTCTCTTAGGGTTTCATCATCAACATGAACATATATTTGAGTAGTACTTACATTTTCATGACCTAATATCTCTTGGAGAGTTTTAACATCTACACCACCGTGTTTATGAAGTAATGTTGCAGAGGTATGCCTTAATTTATGAGGTGTGTATTTATCAGTATCAAGACCTGCTGCACCTACATATTTTTTTATTATTCTTTCTACAGTGCGTTTATTAATTCTTCTATACTTTCCACTTATGAATAGAGCCTCTCTATCCTCACTATGAACTTTATCTGCAATATCATTTCTTACAACAAGATACTTATTTATAGCCTTAATTGATGCTTTATTAAGATATATAGTCCTTTCTTTATTTCCTTTACCAATGACAGTAAGGGTATCACCTTTAATATTGGCAATATTGATGCTGCAAAGCTCTGATAGTCTCACACCACAATTTAAGAATAGGGTAATTATACATAAATCTCTAGGTGAATTTTTATCTCTATTATTAGCTACAGCTAATAAGTCTCTACTTTCATCTAAAGTTAAGTAAATGGGGGAGCGCTTTCCTATTTTAGGACTTTCTAAGTCTAAAGTAGGATCTGTAGGTATAATTTTAGCTTTAGAACATAAATAGTGAAAAAAGGACTTTAGAGAGGCAACTTTTCTTGCCTTTGCATAGGTTCCATTTTCTCTCATATTCTCTAAAAAGGATAGATAGGTGTAAAAATCAACCAATTCTAAATTTTTAAGATAATCAGAAGAGATGTTATCAATAGGAATATTTTCAAAAATTACATCCTGTGATAAAGTTACTTCATTATTATGTACTTTAAGAAATTTAAAGAATAAAGTTAGATCATAAGCGTAGGCAACTAAAGTATTGCTAGAAACACCTTTAACAGAAGAAAGGTAACTTAAATAATCCTTTAGTATTTTTGGTAGAGAATTATCTTGCATATAATTTAATTTAGAATCCATAAAATCCATTCCCCTTTAATTTTTATAGCATAATGTCGCGAAACTTACATTTCACGACATTAATTATTCTATGAAGAGAGGTAAAAATCCTTTAATTTTAAAAAAATTTTTCTGTTTTAATTTTTTCTTCTAAAATTTTGTAATCCATATTACTCACATAATCAATCAAATGTATTTTTAAAGATCCACTTCCCTGAAACTTTTCTACTATTTTATTATATTTATTATAAGCAAGTTCACCACATACTCCCATAATACAGAAAGCAGTTACCGTTGCATCAAAGATTCTATGAGGATTAGCACCAACTAAAACTCCTATAATCGATGAAAGCATACATCCTGTTCCGGTGACATTTCTCATAGATGGATGCCCATTTCTAATAATATATACTAAATCTTTATCTGCAACTATATCTATAGCCCCTGTAATGGCTATAATTGCCCCTAGATCCTTAGAAAGTTCCCTGGCTAGAGTAATTGCACCTTCTATATTATCTTCGGTTATAGACTCAATTTCACTGGCATCTACACCCTTACATATAGTTTTTTTCTTTACTATAGTTTTTATTTCAGATATATTACCTTTTATAACTTGAAAATCTACAGTGTTTAAAAGTTCCTTTACAGCCTGTTGTCTAAAGGATGATGCACCAATACCCACAGGATCCAATATTACAGGATGCTTTAATTTATTAGCTCTCCTCCCTGCCTTAATCATAGCTTCTAACTTTCTTGGATTTAAAGTGCCTAAATTCATTACTAAAGCATTACATAAGGTGGTTATCTCCTCTACTTCCTCTGGATCATCTGACATAATAGGAGAACCACCACAAGCTAAGGTTATATTAGCACAATCATTAGCTGCTACATAATTAGTTATATTGTGCACAAGAGGGTTTGTTTTTCTTACTGAATCTAAAATATCTTTAATCATTTTATATCCTCTCCCTAAGATCTATTTTAAAATACTAAGATATTAAGTTCTAATTACCTTCATTAGAAACTTTATATAATATGCCTGTTTTCTTAAGAGCTATTAAAAATAATATGGCAATTAGTGCGCCACCAATAGAGCTTACGCTAAATGGCACCACAAAGCCCCATAGCGCGGCTTCCTTTGATAGGATGAACTTTGCTACCGGATAGGCTATTAAAGCTCCTATTACACCTGTACCGAAGATTTCTCCTATGGATGCCATAGTTATTTTTTCATTATATTTATATAGGATTCCAGCTAAAAGAGCTCCACACATACTTCCAGGAAAAGCTAGGAAGGTACCTGTACCAATAAGCACTCTAATTGTGGAAGTAAGGAAAGCTATAGCTACTCCATAAAAAGGACCTAAAATAACAGCTGATAAAACATTTATCAAATGCTGAACTGGAGCACATTTTGCAATTCCTACTGGTATAACTATAACTGTAGATAAAATAACTCCCATGGCAATGAAAATTCCAGCTAAAGTTAGTTTTTTTGTTTTTAACATTACATATCATCCCCTCAAAATCAATATTTTTAATTTACTTACCCTCCCCTATATGAACAAAAATAAAAGGCATACCAACTAAGTGGTATACCTATAATTATATAAATCTACTTCCTACGTTGGCATTATCCAAATCAGGTACGGTCGAAGTTTACACTCCCTCTCAGCCTGTACACAAGCTCCCGAATATTAAGTTAACTAAATATTATCATAATGAATTACTATAGTCAATTAAGGATATACTTGCTATTTTAGAAAAATAATATGCTATAATTATTTTAAAGCCTTGAGTCATTATTTAAAGCTGTATACATAAAATTTTCAAGGAGGATGATCTATGGAAAATAAACAAGCCACTCTATCTATTATTTTAGTAGTAATATTAGGTTGTATTATTATGGCCTTAGTGGAAATTTTAATTGTACCTAATTATTTTACAAAGTCTTTAATAAAAATATGTATCTTTTTACTATTGCCCTTAATTGTATGTATAAAACAGAGAGCTATTTCCTTTAAAGCACTTTTTAAAGGAAGTAAAAAAAGCATATTTTTTGCACTTATATTTGGTATAGTTGTATATGTATTTATACTAGGAGCTTATTTTATTCTAGGTCCATTTTTTGATTTTTCTATGGTCACTACTAATTTAGAGAATAATTTAGGAGTAACTAAAGAAAACTTTTTATTTGTAGCACTATATATTACATCAGTTAATTCCCTTTTGGAAGAGTTTTTCTTCCGTGGTTTTTCCTTCTTATCTTTAAAACAGGTAAGTTCAAGAAAAGCTGCTTATATTTTTAGTGCTTTAGCCTTTGCAATTTATCATGTGGCTATTATGAATAATTGGTTTACTCCCCAACTGTTCATTTTGCTTATAGTTTCACTATTTATAGCTGGACTTCTTTTTAATTACCTTAATGAAAGGTTTAATAATATTTATGTCTCATGGATAGTTCATATGTCCGCTAATTTAGCTATAAACACTGTGGGATTTATCCTCTTTGGCATCATAAAAATAAGCTGAAATGCATTAGCATTCCAGCTTATTTTATTATACGTTTATTTCTACTTCTTCACCTAATTCATTTTTATGAGCTTCTAATATTGGGTTTATATATTCCTCTATAAAATCAACTACCTGCCCACTAGATCTTCCAGTGAACTTACTTGGATCTATTATAGATAGAATCTCTTCTTTTGATAATCCAAAGGATTCATCAGCTAATATTCTTTCTATTAAATCATTCTTTTCTCCAAACTCTTTTACTTGTCTTGCAGCAGCTAAAGAATGTACTCTTATTTTTTCATGAAGTTCTTGTCTATCCCCTCCACGCTTAACAGCTTCCATCATAATATTTTCTGTAGCCATAAATGGTAACTCACTATTAACATGGGCAGCTATTACCTTTTCATATACCACCATATTAGAAGTTATGTTTATATACAGGTTAAGCACTCCATCAAGAGCTAAGAAAGCTTCTGCAACGGATATACGTTTATTAGCAGAATCATCTAGTGTTCTTTCAAACCATTGAGTTGCAGCAGTAATTGCCGGGTTAAGAGAGTTTACAATTATATATCTTGAAAGTGCACTAATTCTTTCGCTTCTCATAGGATTTCTCTTATATGCCATAGCTGAAGATCCTATCTGATGCTTTTCAAAAGGTTCTTCCATTTCCTTCATGTTTTGAAGAAGTCTCATATCATTACTAAATTTGTATGCACTTTGTGCTACTTCAGATAATGTATTTAATATTATAGAATCTAATTTTCTAGAGTAAGTTTGGCCAGTAACAGGATATGCTTTTTCAAAGCCCATTTTTTTACATACAATTTTATCAAGTTCTTTAACTTTTTCTTCATCATTATTAAATAAAGACATAAAGCTAGCTTGAGTTCCTGTTGTTCCCTTAACTCCTCTAAATTTCATTTTATCAATTGCAAAATCAAGGTTTTCTAAATCCATTAATAACTCTTGCATCCAAAGAGTAGCTCTCTTTCCTACAGTTGTAAGCTGAGCCGGTTGAAGATGTGTAAATCCAAGAGTTGGAACGTCTTTATATTTTAAAGCAAACTTGCTTAGTTGATCTAACACATTTATTACTTTTTTTCTAATTAATATAAGAGCATCTCTCATAATAAGTAGGTCCGTATTGTCACCTACATAACAGCTAGTAGCTCCTAGATGTATTATTCCTTTAGCAGATGGAGCTACAACCCCATAAGCATATACATGACTCATTACATCATGTCTAACTTCTTTTTCTCTAGCAGCAGCTAATTCATAGTCAATGTTTTCAATATTGTCTCTAAGCTCTTTTATTTGTTCATCAGTAATATTTAATCCTAATTCTTGTTCTCCCTCAGCTAATGCAACCCAAAGTTTTCTCCAAGTTTTAAATTTCATTTCCTCAGAAAAAATATAGCTCATTTCCTTAGATGCATATCTAGAATTTAATGGTGAATTATATGTATCTCTCATAGTAACCTCCGTACAAAAATGTTTTTTTATCTAATATCATTCACTATTATAACATATTATATAAATATAAGTCCAATTAAAATTCGTGTTATTTATAATAATAGGTTATTCTCATTGTTCTATTTTATCCAAATATATCATATATATTAAACATAAAATATATTAATGGATTTAAACATATCATAATATAATTAAAATGGGGGGAAGTTTTTATGTGCAAAATTAATTTATTAGACAAAATATCATTTGTACTTGTTATTATAGGCGCAATTAATTGGGGAATATTTGGACTCTTCAATTTTGATCTTGTTCATTTCATCTTTAGTTTTTCAGATATGCTAGTTAGAGCAATATATATATTAGTAGGACTAGCAGGCATAAATATGATTAGATTTTTATATTGTCTCAATAAAAAATAGTATCTTTAATATTAAGAAATAGTTCTATATGTAAATATTTATATATGGAACTATTTCTATTTTTATGTAGGAAACTATTAAACTATGAAAAAATATAAATAGTTAAATAGTTGTACTGTTCATGGGGATCTCAGAGGATGTGTCATTGGAATATTAGAATAAAATAGACTCATTTATCCTCTATACCAAAGAATAATGGTATAATATTTTACGGAAATATATACTTATTGGAGGGATAACATGAAAATTGCTTTTATTGGTGATACTCATCATAATGAAAGAGCTTTAAAAGTAGCTTCAAAATATATAAATAATTTAAAATCTGATATAGTTATTCATCTAGGAGATTGCATAGAAGACGTAAAACTCTTAGAAAAAACTTTTAAAGGTGAAATATATGCAGTGGCTGGAAACTGTGATTTTTCTAATACATATCCTAAAGAAGATACTCTTACTATTAATGGAATAAAAATCTTCTTTACTCATGGAGATTTATATAAGGTGAAAAGTACCATGAATAGTATAGCTATAAAAGCAGAGAGCATTGGTGCAGATGTGGTACTCTTTGGTCATACCCATATACCTCTTAAAGAAGAATATAGAAATATTATATTTATGAATCCTGGCAGTATCCCTAAGCCTTCTCCATGGGCTAAAGGAAAATATATAGGCTTCATAGAAATTGATGATGAGGGAGTTATAGTTGCAGCTGAATTAAAGGCTGTAGAAGTATAATAGAAAAGCCATCTTTTTGATACATCCCTTGTCATATTATATATTTATTAAAGCTTTAATCTATATTTTAATGCCATTTACGACAGCTTTCTTATTCATTTTTATTTATACACAATGCATCTTCAATTTTAGCGTGTGTATCAAAAGTATAATTGTAGCCCCGTATTATTACAGCTGGTATATTTTTTCCTCTTTGCCCCATAATTAGGCCAGCTGTAGCAGCCATCATATCACATATAGTTTCGCTTATAATTTTTTTCTTTCCATTGTTGAAATAAACCGTATTTCTCAGAGGTGGTACTCCATATACTCCAATTGCAACTTGAGTTGCACCAACTTTATCTTCTCTTCCATCACTATCTGTTATTACAACGCCAACCTTCTTTTTAAATCTTAAAAATAGAGTATTTGCAATTTGTTTTGCACTTAAATTTGAATCATTTGGTAATAAAACAACATAATTTTCATCAATCTTATCAATACCAGCACTTGTTAATTTAAGTCCACTTTTTAGCCAACACCCTATATAATTATCAGAAACATCTAGCTTTGAACCACTAAGATCACCACTTTCATCAATCATCAATTGAATAATTCTTGAATCTTTTCTTAAAACTCTATCATGTATTTCTAACGCTTTTTCACTTGGAATAATACCATTTAGATTAACAATCCTATTTTCAGAAATAGATACAATCTTTGATGCAACGCACAAAACATCATTGTCTAATAACTGGATATTATTATTTGTCAAGGCTTCACAAATAATATTACCCAAATCATCACCTGGTTTTATTATTGGTATATTATCAATACCACCTACATTAATTTGCATCTTTATCTACCATCCTTTTTAAATATCTTAACGACTCTTTAGAGCAATCTATTATACCATCTTTAGTTTTTATATAATTTATTTTCAATTTCAAATTTACATGATAAAGTTCCTTGATGAAAAAACATTTTCCATTTTCCATCGCAATATTTCCATATGGAACTACGAAATTAATTCACCTCACTATTAAAATAGTTATCTATATTATTCATAATAAAATCTGCAAAATTAACTAGATCTTTTTCTTTAAAATCAGCTTCTTCTCCTTTTTCATAGCAGTTTAAAGCTTTTTCCACAGTCTTTATATACTCCTTCGGAAGATTAGAGCATGCCCATTGTCCACCCTCTTTTTTTGAACAAATAACGTCTTCTTTAAGATAATATAAAACTCTAGAAAGATTAAGAATAGTATACATAGGCAACTTTATAATTTCTTCTCTAGAATTTGCTATGTCAAAATAAATTGATTTTAAATAGTCTTTTCTTGGTACAGGTGAAAATATATCTTCTATGGAGCTACCATATATACAAATCCCTCTAGCTCTTGTTATTGTAATATGAGCAGCTAAATCTGGATCTTCTCCATCTTCACATAAATAGCTATGATTAGCTTCATAAGTTGCTTTATATGCATTAGAATAGTGAAGTATATATGGAGTTGGATGCTTAAAGTTCTTAACATCCTTTTCTAAAAGTACACTCATTTCCAAACCTTTTCCTGGTCCATCTTTAGATAGTTCTAATAAAATATTTACAAGCTTTCTTTTATCATTGGCATTTAGGTTTTCTTTTACTACTACTAAAAAATCTATATCACTTATATCAGGGTTAAAACAATCCATAGCTAAAGAACCATGAATATAGATTCCTATTAAGTTATCCTTTAATATGGTTTTATAGTTTTCTACTATACTATCTAATATGATTTTTATATTTTGCATTTTATATAAATCCTTTCCTATAAGCTATAATTTTCATTACAAATATCTATGATAAATTTGATGAAGCTTTTAACTGATTTAATAATATTTTTTATTAATGTATTTTGAAATAGTAGTTATATTATACCATTTATATAAATATAATTCATAAATTTATAATAATAATATTGAAGTTAGTGTATAATATTCATATATTTTGAATTTAATTATTTTCATAGAAGGTGTGATTTTTTTAAAAATCTTTAGGTATATTAAGAAAAGTTAATTAAGGAGATAAAATAATGGATATTTTAATTAATAATATGGATGAGAATATGAGCTATGAAAAATCATGTGGAGCAGTAGTATATACAACCTCAAATAAAGGAATTCAATATTTACTTTTAAAAAGTATTGGCCTTGATAGTTATTGGGGATTCCCTAAAGGTCATATGGAATATTCAGAAACAGAAGAAGAAACAGCTTTAAGAGAAGTTTTTGAGGAATGTGGACTGAAAGTTAACTTAATAGATGGGTTTAGAGCTACAGATAAATATAATATTGATAATTTTATTGAAAAAGAAGTGGTATTGTTTTTAGGAGAAGCTGATAATAGTTTAATTAAAATTCAAGTAGAAGAAATTGAGGATTATAGATGGTGCAATTATGAGGAAGCTAAGAGCTTATTAACCTATGAAAGTGGGCGAAGAATCCTTAGTGAGGCTAACAAATTTTTATGTGAGAGAAATTAAGTAAACTAATATTAAAATAAGAGGTAACCCGGAGGTTACCTCTTTTACATCTGCTCAGCTGCAGCCTGTGCTTTTTCCATCATATCTTTTACTTTCATTAGACGGCTTAAAGCACCTCTTTCATTTTCATCCAGCTTCATTTTAATATACTTAATTGTTTCTTGAAGCTGAGGAATTGTCATATATTCTAGAGCGTTTACCCTTCTTCTTGTCTTCTCAATCTCATCAGCCATAAGCTGACAAGACTTTTCTACTTCTGCAAGTTCTAGAAGCTTAGGAAGTATTAAATAAAGCTGTTCTATAGAATTATCAAGTTCTGAGGAAGTACTGTAAAATCCATAAGGATATATACTACCTGAATCACCTTCTAGCTTACGTACGAAGTTCATAACAGGTACATTTACACTCATTATGTTTTTTTCTGCTAGCTCTAAAGATATGCTTTCCTTAGGATAAGAAATAGCTTCTTCCAAGAACTCAGGTGATATAGCTGCTGATGCCATAAGGAAATCCTTAAAGGCACCTTGAAGCTTATCTTCAACTTCACCACGTAACTTATTGTTATATTTTATTAAATCTATGAACCTTCTCATTAATTCATCTTGTTTATCTTTAAGAAGTTTATGCCCTCTAGTTGCTGTAGCTAGTCTTTTCTTTAATTTGGATAGCTCCATTCTAGTAGGATTGACATTTAATCTTGCCATATGCTATGCCTCATCTCCCTTAGGCATATACTTTTCAAGGTATTCATCTCTAATTCTCTTAAGCTCTGTAGTAGGAAGTATGGTTAGAAGCTTCCATCCAAGAGATAAAGTTTCTTCTATGCTTCTATTTGTATTAAATCCTTGAGAAACATATTCATTTTCAAAAGCCTCAGCAAACTTAGCATATTTTTTATCTGCATCTGAAAGAGCAGATTCACCTAGAATTGCTGATAATTCTTTTGCTTGCTTACCTTGTGCATATGCTGAAAATAATTGGTTCATAGTATCTGCATGGTCTTCTCTAGTTTTACCCTTACCTATTCCTTTATCTTTAAGTCTTGATAGTGAAGGTAATACATCTATTGGAGGCATTATACCCTTTTGATATAACTCTCTAGATAGAATAATTTGTCCTTCTGTTATATATCCAGTTAAGTCTGGAATTGGGTGAGTCTTATCATCCTCTGGCATTGTAAGAATCGGAATTTGAGTGATAGATCCTTCTATACCTTTTAATCTTCCAGCTCTTTCATAAAGAGTAGATAGGTCAGTATAAAGATATCCTGGATATCCACGTCTACCTGGAACTTCCTTTCTAGCAGCTGATACTTCTCTTAAAGCTTCTGCATAGTTTGTTATATCAGTCAATATAACAAGTACGTGCATTCCTTTTTCATAAGCTAAATACTCAGCTGTAGTAAGAGCCATTCTTGGGGTAGCTATTCTCTCGATAGCTGGGTCTGAAGCTAAGTTCATGAATAGTACTGATTTATCTATAGCACCAGTCTTTTTAAACTCATCTACGAAGAATTGAGCTTCTTCAAAAGTTATACCTATAGCTCCAAATACAACGGCAAACTTAGAATCTGAGTTAAGAACTTGAGCTTGACGTGCTATTTGAGCAGCTAATTGTGCATGTGGAAGTCCTGAACCTGAAAATACAGGTAATTTTTGACCTCTAACTAAAGTATTAAGCCCATCTATAGCAGAAATTCCAGTTTGAATAAATTCAGATGGATAATCCCTTGATACTGGGTTAATTGGCTCACCGTTTATATCTACTCTTTTTTCAGCTATAATACTAGGACCATCATCGTTTGGATTTCCCATACCATCAAATATTCTTCCTAACATATCCTCAGATACACCAAGTTCTAGAGGTCTTCCTAGAAATTTAGCTTTAGTACCTTTTAAGTTTATACCAGATGAACCTTCGAAAAGTTGAACCATTGCTTTAGAACCATTAACTTCTAGAACTTTACCTCTTCTCTTTTCTCCAGTTTGTAGTTCTATTTCAACTAACTCATCATATTTAACGCCTTCAACACCTTCAACAACCATCAAAGGTCCTACAACTTCTGTAACTGTTCTATATTCTTTAAGCATCTAGAACCCCTCCTTCGCTAATTAATCTATTAATTTCTACTACTAATTCCTCAGCGATGTTATTGATAGTGTCAATATTATCTTCTTCAATATATTTACTTCTTGCAATTTTATCTCTAATAGGTAAATTTAATATATTGTTTAGATAAACTCCAGATTCTAAAGCACGTTCAGCTTCTTTTCTAAATAATAGAATTAATTTTAGCATTTTATGTTGTTTGCCAAGTGAAGCATAAGTGTCTATTTCATGGAAAGCATTTTGTTGTAAATAGTCTTCTCTAAGAGACTTTGCAACTTCTAATTTTAATCTATCCTTTTCAGATAGCGCATCTATACCTACTAATCTAACAATTTCATCAAGGCTAGCTTCTTCTTGTAGTAGTGTCATAGCTTCAATCCTTAGCTTCGACCAATCTGATGCTACTTCATTATCCATCCACTCACCTATACTATCTAAGTATAATGAGTATGAACTTAACCAGTTTATTGAAGGGAAGTGACGCTTATAAGCTAATTGAGCATCTAGTCCCCAGAAAACCTTAACTATTCTTAAAGTAGATTGAGTAACTGGTTCAGATAAGTCTCCACCTGGAGGAGATACGGCTCCAATGGCAGTAACGGCTCCTTGTCTACCATCTTTTCCTAAACATACAACCTTACCAGCTCTTTCATAGTAATCTGCAAGTCTTGATCCTAAGTAAGCTGGATATCCTTCATCACCAGGCATCTCTTCAAGTCTACCGGACATTTCTCTAAGAGCCTCAGCCCATCTTGAAGTAGAGTCTGCCATTATAGAAACTGAGTATCCCATATCTCTAAAGTATTCTGCTATAGTTATACCAGTATAGATACAAGCTTCACGGGCTGCAACTGGCATATTTGAAGTATTAGCAATAAGTACTGTTCTCTTCATTAAGCTTTCACCAGTTTTAGGGTCTTTAAGTTCTGGGAATTCATTAAGAACGTCTGTCATTTCATTACCACGTTCACCACATCCAACATAAACAACAATTTCTGTATCTCCCCATTTAGCTATCTGGTGTTGAACTACTGTTTTACCAGCTCCGAAAGGTCCTGGTACCGCTGCAGCTCCACCTTTAGCTACTGGGAAAAATGTATCTACAACTCTTTGTCCTGTTACCATTGGCTCTATAGGCTTTAACTTGCTAGCATAAGGTCTTCCTTTTCTAGCTGGCCATTTTTGCATTAGGGTTAACTCTTTATCACCCTTTTCAGTTTCAACTATACATACAGTTTCAACTATAGTAAAGTTACCTGATTTTATTTCTTTAATCTTTCCTTTTACTCCATAAGGAACCATTATTTTGTGAAGAACTACGGCAGTTTCTTGTACTGTTCCAATAATATCTCCAGCTTCTACCTCATCTCCTACCTTTGCTGTGGCATTAAATTCCCAAACTTTTGTTCTGTTTAGTGATTTTACTGCAACACCTTTTTTAAGGAAATGAGAATTTGCGGCTTCCTGCAAAGCATTAAGTGGTCTTTGAATACCATCAAACATAGCTTCAATTAATCCTGGTCCAAGTTCTATACTTAATGGTTCTCCTGTTGTAATTACTGGATCTCCAGGTCCTATACCAGAGGTTTCCTCATAAACCTGAATGGAAGCTTTATCGCCTCTCATTTCAATGATTTCACCAATAAGTCCCTTTTCACCAACTTTTACAACGTCAAATATATTAGCATTATCCATGTCCTTAGCAACTACTAATGGACCTGAAACTTTAACAATAGTACCATTCTTCAAGTTTTTTACCTACCTTTCTATAAGATATTTACTCCAACAGCTTTTTCTACATAATCACTGATTTTTTGTTTACCAATATTTAGCGTACCTTGATTGCTTGGTATAAGTATAATTGCAGGTATAAGCTTTTTATTATACCTTTCAATAGTTTCTTCTAAATGCTGAGCTAATTGCTCAGTTAAAAATATTACAGCATAATTTTCAAAAGCCATTTTATCTACAATTTTTCTTGCTTCTTCAGCTTCAACTGCTGGATAAACATCAATTCCTAAGGCCTTAAATGCTAGTATTGAATCTTTATCTCCAACTACACCTATCTTATACATATAGTTCACGCAACCTTTCTCTGATAACTTCAGTAGCAACCTTATTAATCTTTCCTACCATAATAATTCTAATTATTTTTATTTCAGTTTCTTTAGCAATTATATATGCAATGATAGGCTCTGGTCCGAAGTTAACTCTCTTAGCTTCCCTTGCATGATCCATAATATAATTATCATAGAGTACATCTAGGGATGAAATGCTGCCTGTAGCCATGTATTCTTCTAAGATGGTATGTAGCACCTTTGAGTAAGGAGTTCTAGATATTTTACTAGTAAAGATTTCTAGGGATTCATTTATTCCTTCTATAAAAAAATTATGATTTATAGTTCCACCAGGTATTAATACACCTTCAAGGAATCTACCATCTTTATTTTGCTTTTTAACTCTAAGCATAGTCTTTATATTAGTAATATCTATGGACTCATTTACATATCTAGTTATATACTGAACATTTATATTCCTTGCTTTTTCTATCATACCTTCAAACATGTATTTATCTAAAAGAGTGTCTATTACTTGAGGATCAGAATTAACCTCAAACTCTTTTTCTACCTTAGTGATAACTTCTTCAATATGTTTATCTAAGGATTTTAATTCATCAGATAATATACAGTTTTTAAGAATATCTAAAGGAATTGTTCCTATTGGTATTAAAATATTAGATAAATCCTTGCCCAAGGCTTTTGCCTTTAATAAAACTTTAATATTATGATAATCATATCTTAAACTCATAATATCTATAATTTCTTTTACAGGAGATATTTTATATAAAGTGCTGTAAAGATTCACTAGCTCTTCCTTAAGGATTTTTTCATAATCATAAACTGAATCTGTATTATTAATTAGATCGCCATAGGTAGTTTCTTGTAATATTTTTAAAACTTCCTGTGGCCCATCACTATCTAATAATCTTTCAATTTTATTTTTATCAAGGAGTCTTTTTTCCATTACCCTTAATCGAGCTACAGCATGGGTAAAATCCATTCTGTCCATTTAAATACCTCCTTACTATTCTGTAAACAATATTTTCCCAACTTCATACTCTAATTCATATTTAAGTGAGTTCACAAGTTCATCAAAGGAATTATTTATCTCAATTCCATTTTTACTAAGGATGAAACCACCATCTATTTCATGAGTTTTTACGTTGAATTTTAAATTTCCTAATTTGCCCTTAGATATTAAGGACTTATTCACTTCTGCTAAGAACTTTTCTGGAAGCTTTTCTCTATCCACTGGATTTATAATTATTTCTTCATCTCCATCAATGTTTAAAGCCATAATAGAGTTCTTTATAAATTTAGTGAATTCTTCTGCATTCATAGCTTTTAGCTTTTCCTTAGCTGTTTCAAATACTTTCTCAATAACTTGTTGCTTTGCTAATAATTTTTTATTTCTTATTTCTAAATCAGTTTTTGAGATAATTCTTTCTTTAATAGTTTTACTTTCCATCTCAGCTTTTTCTAAAATAGAAGAAGCTTTTTTATTGGCCTCTTCTGTTTTCTTTTTAATTATTTCATCAGCTTTAACGGTAGCTTCATTTAAAATTTCAATCTTTTTTACTTCTGCATCCTTTATAATTTTAGAAGTAAGATTATCCAAATTAGACATATTATTCACTTCCTTAATTAAAAGTTACCACTCATTACTAGTAGAAGAGACATTACAAATCCTAAAAGTGCATAAGTTTCAACCATAACAGTTAATATAATACCCTTTGTATTGTGCTCTGGTCTCTTAGCTAAAATTTGAACTGCTGAAGCTGCTGTTTTCGCTTGAGATATAGCTGATTTCCATCCTGCTATAGCTATTGGAAGACAAGCTGCAAATAGGTAAAAACCTTGACCAAAAGACATGTCTGGTGATAATTGTAAAGATACTAAAAGTGCTATAACGAATCCATATAATCCTTGAGTACCTGGAAGTAATTCAAGAATTAAGGCTTTACCAAACTTCTCTGGTTCTTCTGCTAAAAGTCCTGTAGCTGCTTCACCAACTATACCAACACCCTTTGCTGATCCTACTCCTGGTAATGCTGCTGCAAGAGCAACTCCTATAGCTGCTATAATTATTCCACCGTTTTCCATTAAAAAATCCATCATAATATTTTACTCCTCCTAATTTATCTATTTTGATATTTTAAAATATTTAGAATTATATTTTAAAGGCTCAAAGGATGTACCTCCACCTTCATAAAATTTTCCGAAATATTCAAGGTATTGTAGTCTACATGTGTGAACATAGGCACCTAATGCGTTAATAAATAAGTTAAATACATGGCCTACTACAAATATTGCTACTCCAAATATAACTGTAGCCCATGAGGTTGATACCATACTTACCATAATGTTAAACGCATAGGCTATAAACCCTGTTGCAAGCCCTAGAGCTGCAAGTCTGGTGTAAGAAACTAAATCACCTACATAGGATGTAATTCCATATAGGGAATAAAAACCTTGGCCTAACTTACCACCGATAGAACTTTCTTGGCGTCCATTGGTTAGTACAATTCCTATCATTCCAGCAATAGTAGCATATTTTCCTATAATACTTACTATGGATGGAACTCCAAGGGAAGCTAAGTCTACAAAGCCACTTAATGCCCAAATAATTGCACCAGTTAGGGTGATATACCATAATCCAACATCTGCAAAGGCTCCAAAGTAATCTTTATCTCTTATTTGCATGTATGCTTTAATTCCAAGACCTACATAAATTTGAATTAGTCCCATTACTACAGAGACAATCATTAATAATCCCACATTACTATCTGGTTTCATCCATAGAGGAGCTATCTTGATAAAATCTCCAAAATAACTACCATACATGATGCCCCAGAATATAGTAGAAAGACTTAACAAGAAAAACATCTTTATAGATTTTCTCGTGTCCTCATCTAAATTAAAAGTAGTAAGTGCAATTAAAGTACCTACAAACATCACAAAGCCATATCCCGCATCTGATAGCATCATTCCAAAGAAGAATATGTAAAAAGGTGCTAACAGTGGTGTTGGATCAATCTCCTTATACTTAGGTACACTATACATAGATGTAATATTTTCAAAGGATTCAAAGACTTTATTATTTTTCAATTTAACGGGTACATCGTCACCTTCAGCGGATTCTGACTCTAAATAATAATCATCACCTAAAATATTTTTTAATGTACTTTGAAAGTCATTATGCAATTCAGAAGGATAATATCCTTCTATAGCCACAATGTTTTTACTCTTCAGGAAATTTTCGGTAGATTTTAATCTTAATAATAAAGAACTGTAGTATTCGTAAACTACTTTATATTCTTCTAGTTTATTAACATGTTCTTTCATACCTTCTTGAATAAAATTATTTTCTGTATTTATTGATTCAATGGTTTTTTTGTATTCTTTTATAACTTCTTTAGGTACACCATCACATTGAATATCAATCTTACCGAAGTTTAGAGATTTCAACAATTGTTCTATATCAGCTAAATCATCATTGTGAACTATCACCATTATGTAGCTGTTTCTACCTATGTTGCTAATAACTTCAAAGTAGTAGTTTTTAGTTGTTTCCTCTAACTTAAGCCTTAAAGAGTCTACATTCCCTTGTGGGATTTCACCTAGTATAGCCTTAGATTTTTTTAGTACATTTATGCTTTCTACTGAAGTGTCTAAAGCTTCCCATGGTTTTAGCTCTTCTATATTGGCCTTTAACTTAGTTATATAATTATAATTCGTGTTTATTTTATTATCTTTTTGTTTTAGGTCACTATATACCTCACGCCAATGAGAGGTATTTGTAATCTGCTCTAACACATCATAGCTATAGCTCTTTTTTCCTTCCTTTAGGTCTTTTAGTAGCTTAGGCTTTTCACTAAATGTGCTCAAAAGCTCAATAATAAATTTTACTTTTGATAATTCACCTTCTACTTCAGAAATTTCACTGCTTGCACTATCACTTTTTAATTGATTCAATTCACTACTTTCATTTTTACTTAAATCTAGGAATTGTACATTTTGGAAGGATTGCAGTTTCTCAAGCAAAGATTTTTTTTGATTTTCAAAGGCTAAGAGCATAAATTTATTCATTTTAACTATTGCCATTGAACTTCACTATCCTCTCAATTACTAAATTAATAGCTAAATCAATCTTTTCCTTAGAAGTATTAATTATATTTTTTACTTCATCATCCCCTTTAGCTAAGGTTGGTTGTGACTCCTCATTTCCTTTATTAAGAGCATCTTCTTTCATTTTTTTTGCTTTTTCTGTAGCATCTTCAATGATAGCATGGTACTCTTCGTTGCCTTTAGCTTGAGCATCACTAATTATTTGTTTGCTATTTTCTACTGCTTTATCTAATATATCCTTTGCAGTAGATTCGGCCTGTTGAATTTTACTAATTGCTTCTAGCGCCAAAATATCACCACCTTTTAAGTATTAATTATATATAACCACTTGTATTAAGTCTGCTTTCTTTACTTATTTAAACATAATAATTAAGTGGTATTAGATAACACATAACATAGATTGACTGAACTCTTTAAAAGATATATTAAAATCTATTATATCAGTTTTCTTAAAAAGTACAATATATCAATACAAAAAATTAATACATTGTACTTTTTAAAATAACAAAGATTTTACTTGACATTTTATTGAACTTTTAAATCATTTTCCTGTATAAATATTCTTTCCTTAATGGGATTATTTATAAAGGCAATATAATTTAAGGTTTTTTTTATTTCTCCACATTCAATAAAACTTTGTATATTATGATTAAATTTAAACACACTTATTTTATTTATATTATCTATAGAATTTTTATTCATAATGTATTCTTTTATATTTCTATCCTCAGCTTTACTCATATCTATTCTTAGAAAATCAGGTATCCACTTTGTGTTATTATATGAGAAATACTCATATCTTATTATATCTAATAATAAATCTTTCTCACCAGCTTTAATATAGTCATTAAAATCAACAAAGAGAGAGTAATAATCTACAGATGCTATGCTGCGTTTAAAGTATCCCTTGCTATCATAAAATTTAGATAGTTCATAGTAGAATTCAAATATATCTTTGAATTTATTACTTTTTTTAAAGAAATTTAATATAGTATAAAACTTACCACTATTTAAATACTTATCGACCATATGCTCAATTTTCTTTAGTATAATTAATTCATCATAACTTATATTTTTTGTTTTTAGAATTTCATAAGGTGGATAAGGTGAATAAACCATTCCCCATTTTTCACTTTCTTCCCTCATTTGAGAACCTCTTAAAAGCTTTAAGAATCCTAATTGTAATTCTTCTGGACTAATCTCATATACCTCATTAAAGGATTTTCTGAAGGAGTTAAAGTCTTCACCAGGTAACCCTGCAATTAAATCTAGATGTTGCTTAATATTCTTTAGTTTATTTAGCTCTAATACTTTTTCTTTAATAGTTGAAAATTCTATAGTTCTATTTATATTTCTTAATATCTCGTTATTGGTGGTTTGAACACCTACCTCAAATTGAAACATGTCTCTAGGTGCTTCACTTAATATATCTATAGACTCCCTACTAAATAGATCTGCAGATACTTCAAAGTGGAAACAGGTATTCTCTCCATTTTTAATTAGATAACTCCATATAGCATTTGCAAAAGTTTTATTACAATTAAAGGTTCTATCAACAAATTTAACTAATTTAACTTTTTTATCTATAAAATATTGTAGTTCTTTTAACACTCTATCTATATTTAAGAATCTTACTCCATGGGTAGTTGAAGATAAACAGTACTTACAATTAAAAGGACATCCTCTAGAAGCTTCATAATATACAATTTTATTTTTTAAGTCGTCTTCAGCTTCGTAAGGAAATACTATATTGTTCATATCCATTAATGGTCTATTACCTCCATATATAATACCTTCCTTACTTTTATAGTATAATCCTTTAATATTTTCACAATTATTATTATCTCCATTAACTTCAATATTTATTTTAAAATTAATTAATTCTCTATAGGTTTCTTCTCCTTCTCCTTCAATTAAATATTCACCTACATTTTCTGTTAAAAACTCAATAGGATTATAAGAAGTTTCTGGGCCTCCATATATAATTTCAATATTACTATCTATAAGCTTTATTAAAGTTGATACCTTTTTAACAAACTCAATATTCCAAATATAACAGGAAAATCCTATTACATTTGGTTTTTCATATAGTATTTCTTCAACTATTCTTTCTTCTCTATCATTTATAGAAAACTCCATAGTGTGACAATTATAATCTAAATCCTTTGTATATGCTTTTAAATATCTTACTGCTAAATTGCTGTGTATATACTTTGAATTTACTGCAACTAAAACTACTTTCATTTTTTATTAACATCCTTTCTTTCTGCCCACAATCCTAAAGGTACCATTGGAAGATACTGCTTCTACAATATCAAAATAATTCTTTAGTCCCTCTATAATTTTTGATGAAGTATTATCAGTGAATAAGTTAAGTAAGTTTATTTGAAAATTCTTCATACTTTTATCAGGCAATGATACCCTTATATTTTTTTGTAATGTCTTTAATGGCTCCTTTTCCACATCCCAAATATAAACATATCCATTATTTTTCATTAATCTATATATATTATCAAAAAGCTTTAGCTTTTGTCTATGGGTTTTAATTTTATTTAAGGTAAAAAATACTATACAGCTATCATAATACCCTTCATTATCACAGGATTTAGAAGGTGCATTCTCCAAATAATTAACATCTATAAAATTATCATAATATTTATTAGCCTTATATATTATACCCTGGTTTCCATAAGTAATATCCAATACGTTACCTCTAAAAACCTCTTTTTCTAAACTTACAAATAAGCTCTCCATTTCACACCTCCATATTTTTATATTATTGATACTATTCTTTTAAATTTTGTAAATTCCTTTATTTTTACTATCACATAAGAAAAAAATAAGGTTAAGTTGAAAATTACAGTTATAGAACCTAAAAAAGAACTACCAATATATTTTCGTGGTAGTTCTTACATTATATATAGTTCTAATCTTCACTTTTAGATTCTATAATCTTTAAGGTATTATAAAAATCAATGAGTAATCCTGCTGTTGTTGTGCAAGCTCTAAGTAATATCACATCTGCAATTTCGTTAAACCTATTTTCTTTGATTCTTATACTTTCAAAGGACTTAGCTGTTTTAACAGCAAACTTTGTATTTTCAATAACATATTTTTCAGGACTTCCATAAGTGATTATAGGATCTTTTAAAGGAATTTTATATCCATTAATAACTTTATCTATTATGAAACTTTCCAGAGGTTTATGTTTTTTTAAGTTTTTCATAGCATGAGCTGGCACTGTGGAGTCTTGTACTAAATGACAAGCAGCACCTAATAAAAATAGGGCTTTATTCATATCAGAATTTGCACCGTAAAACACCGATGCCTTATAATACTTTACACATTCTACTTTAGCATTTGAAAATCCATATAGACCGATTCCCTTCTCATGATGATAGAAATGATTAGTACTTTTTAAATCTGCATCAGCCCATTTTACACCTTTATTCAAATCTAACAAATGTTTAACAAAAAAATGATATTCTTCAGTATAGCCCTCCTGCTTTAATAAACGAAGAGCTTCTTTATTTATAAATTTATGGACTATACATTCTGTCTTTTTTATTCTCTTTTTTATAGGGTTTGCAACTTTTATAAAGGCTGTCATAGTTCTATTATAAGTTCTTTCCAATCTCTTCATGTAATACACCTACGATTCTTTAAGGATAATAAAATAGTTATTGAGATATATATTATTATACTCCAATTTAACCATATTATTTTATTATCTATTAAATTTAATGTAGTATTTATATGGAAATTACATATATAGGAGCCTATTTTCTTATAGCTAAGGTAAATATAAATCCATGGTTACCATCTAATATATATAGCTCATCCTTAAAAATCTTCATATTAGATACAGTGCAATTATCCTTTAAAGTTATTAATTTATTTGGAACACCATTTACAGCGCTACACATTATATTATTTTTATTACAATCATAAAAATATAGTTGCAAGGTATTTTGTCCATTAATTTTCCCAGTATCATCTATTGCTATCCATTTTAAGCTATTTAAATCATTATGTTGATAAGTAGGTGCAGGTGGTGACATAGGATGTTTTTTTAACAATGGAGGAGTTTTAATATTAGATTCACCTTGAAATCTTGGTGAATCTAGAGGATCCCCTCCAGAAAAATCTGGGAATCCATACCAATAACCTTTTTTTAGCTCATAGATATAATCACTGTCATTTTCTACTGGTCTTAAGCCTCTATTTTCATAGCCTCCTATGGTAGCAAATATTCTACCATCAAGAGTTATATCTAGACCCTCTATATTTCTTATTCCCCATGCATAGGTTTCAATAGCTTTGGTGTTAATATTATAAATTAGCAGAGATGAATTGCCTATGGATTCACCTTTTATAACCTCGTTGTCTTCATTAGAAGCTCCCTGTGGTACAAAGGCTCCTTTTTCATTTTTATTTAGCACTATATTAAAAGGTGATATATCATAACCAGTTGGATTTTTATCTATCCATTGGTTATCACTTCCAACTACAGCTGAATTAGTTGCAGCTCCAATTGAAATAAATAAATAGTCCTTATATCCTCTTATTAAAACCTTACTATAATCTCCTTTATTAGGTAGGTTTGATAAGCATTGTTCTAACTTTCCATTGTTTATATCCACGCTTAGTATTTCATTATTAGTAAGGAAGTATAGTTTATCTCCATTACATTCAAGGGTGGTAATGTTATAGTTTTTGTCTTCAATTAAAGTATAAGGCTCTCCAGTTGATGGAATAGCCATTATTTTATTTTCAAAAGCAACATATAATCCTTTATCATTACTAGTAAAATCTATGGCATTCTTTAATCCCTTATATCTAATTTTCATCTCAACTTCTGAGTCTTTTACCCCTATGTTATATATATTATTTTTATCTTTTACTATTAATAAAGAACTAATAGCTAATATTATAAGCAAAATCCATCCAATTATTTTTTTCATAGTTCCTCCATTTAAATATTATTTACACTAATATATATTTAAATATTCTTAATTAAATTACATTAAATGAAATATAAGATAAAAATATATGGTTATAGAATAATCTTTAATCTACCTTCATAAGTATTATTATATTAATTGGAGGTAATAAAGATGAGTAAAGATACTTTTTATAGAGATACCTTTGTGTTAACTCTTTCTAATTTAGCCATGGGTGTATTGAGATTTATGTTTTCTATTATACTATCAAGACAGTTAGGTCCAGAAGGAGTTGGACTTTATGGTTTGATAATGCCTATATATGATTTATTTTGTTGTTTAGTATGTGGAGGAATAATTGCTGCAATTTCAAGAGAAACTTCTGCTTACCTGGGTACTAGTAGATTTGAAGATTTACATAAAACTGTTAATGCTTCCCTAGTTTTTATAGTGCTTTGGTCAATTTTTATAGCAGGTATTATGTTTATACTTAGTCCAATAATCTGTAATTATATTATTAAAGACCCTAGAGCAATACGTTCCTTATGGATAGCTTCTCCTGCTATTGTTTTTATTGCTATATCCTGCGTATATAAAGGTTATTTCTATGGAGTAAGTCAGGTAATAACCCCTTCAGTTATAGATATATTAGAAAAAGCTGTTAGAATGGTGATATTAGTAGGAGTAATCTACTATTTATCTCTTAAAACCATCGAAAATACAGTAGCGGCAACCTATCTTTCATTTACTATTGGTGAAATAATAAGTTTCGTATTTCTCTATATTTTCTATAAAAGAAGTATTAAAAAGATTCCCTATACCAATAGTGTAAGACCAGATAACAGCTTTCAATTGTTATTTAACATACTAATTATTGCTGTTCCTTTAGCTATAAATGGCTTTTTAACTACAGCACTTCAAAGTGTATCTACACTTTTAGTACCCATAAGGTTAGTTGC
This sequence comes from Clostridium sp. UBA5988, assembly GCF_002435615.1. Lineage (NCBI taxonomy): Bacteria > Bacillati > Bacillota > Clostridia > Eubacteriales > Clostridiaceae > Clostridium > Clostridium sp. UBA5988. Next base: position 94,004 of record NZ_DJBA01000030.1, read on the forward strand.
AGCTGGGTTTGATCACATAGGTGCCCTTGAGATAATAGGTAAATTTAATGGTATGGCTCTTGCTATTGTGTACTTCCCATTAGTTATAGTTGTATCTTTGTCTACAGTAATAATTCCGGATATATCTAAAAAAATAAGTCAAAAGGATTTTTCTAATATAAATTCTAGAGTAAATGAAGTAATTAAAATTTGTTTTATGTTAGGGGTTTCTACAGTGATTATTTGCTATGTATGTCCTAATTTATTAGGTGAAGTATTCTTTGATAGAAGTGACTTAGGTAGCTTTATAAAGATAGCTTCCCTTGCAGCTCCATTTATGTATTGTCACTACTGTACCTATAGTATTTTAAATGGTATAGGGAAACAAAAGGTTATCCTTTTAAGCTCCATTGCTACAGCTTTGATTGAATTAGTTCTAATATTTATACTTATAGGTATTCCTAGCATAAATATCTATGGATATGGAATTTCCTTAATTGTAACCTCTATTATAGGCCTTTTAATAAATCTGTATTATATTGGACAAGTGATAGAGCTATCTTTTCCTATTTGGGAAATATTAATCCTAGTGTTACTAACAGTTTTAGTATATTTAGTAACAACCATCATAAGTTCTATAATTCCTAATACCTTTATCATTCCTAAAATTATAACTATCATTGTAGTTGCTTTTTCATTATTCTTTGTATCAAGTTTTTTAATACGAAAAAGCTCATAAAATAGAACCTAGGACTTAGTTTTTTAGATACTAAGTTCTAGGTTCTATTTTAAAATAAATTAATAATCTGTTTATTTTAACTTTTTATATATTCTTTTAGGTATAAGTTTTGTAATTTTATTTGGCAGTGAATTTAAATCGGACTTTTTAACACCACCTATAGATATTAACACTATTCCGTAGGCTCCAGCAGATAATGCTATACTTATTAATGATGCAAATAAGTTTAATATATAACCACCGAAAATTAATCCTAGAACTCCATTAAATATCTTATATGAGAAAAATGTTACTATCCCCATAGCTAATCCAGCTATTAAAGGTTTTATATAACAAGGAAGCAAGTGTATCCTTCCGTCAATAGAGTCATTTATTTGCCACTGGAATAATATAAGCATTACTAAATAACAGGCTGCATTACCCCAAATAGCTCCAAGGATTCCAAAGGAAGGCATTGCTATTAATATATAATTTACAACAACTTTAGCTAAAATTCCAACTACAGAAAATATAGTTACTACGTTTACCTTACCCATTCCCTGCAAAATAGAAGTTTGAACTAATGTGATAGCATATAGGATTAAAACCCAAGCTCCCCATATTAATAAGGGTGATACCTCTTTATCATAGCCTAGGATTCTTAAAATAGGCATAGATAGAACTCCTAATCCCACAGCACAAGGTATAGCTATCATAAAAGTAACCCTATAGGAAGATTTAATATTAAATCTAAGACCTTTTTTATTATCTAGGGCATGGATTCTAGATATGGCAGGAACAAGAGCAATAGCTAGAGCCCCAATAATTGCCATAGGAATTGACATAAGAGTGTTGTAAAGACCTAAATATCCCCATTGAAGATTCACAGTTTCTTGACTTAATCCTGTAGATAAAAGTCTAGACTTTACAATTTTTAAGTCTACTATAGTTCCTGAGTTTTGCAGTGCAGAAGCTATAGTTATTGGAAATGCATATTTTAATATGGATTTAATAATAGTTTTATTGCTTAATCTACTTACCCCTGCTTTGTTCTTTTTAGGGGCGTGATTAGATCCATACATTTTATATGCTAATATAAAGTATAAAGATGCTCCAATAGCTCCAACCACTGTACCTATAGTTCCTCCAGCAGCTCCATAGTATACACCTTTTCCCATGAGTAAATAAGCAAATAATAAACTAAATATTATATTTAGAATTTGTTCGCCTACTTGGGATACTGCAGTGGTAGTCATATTTCCAATACCTTGAAAATAACCTTTGTATGCACCCATTATTGAAGTAAATAATAATGCTGGTGCAAGCCATCTAGTTGCTAATATTGATTCAGGGCTATTAAAAGCTAGACTTAAGGGTTTTGCCCATATAAACATAATTATGGATAGGATAAGCCCTAAGAGTATAAGTAAAGTTCTAGATGCTCTAAAGGTTTTTATTGCATCTCTATAGTTTCCCTTTGCTTCAAGTTCCGATACTAACTTTGCAATGGCTACAGGTATACCTGCATTAGCTATAATATATATATAAGAAAAAATTGTATATGTAGAATAGTATACTGACCAACCTGTTGATCCTAAAATTTGCTTAAGTAAAGGTGTATAAACTACCGATAACACCTTTACTGACATCATAGATATGGTGAGTACCATAAAGCCTTTAGCTACAGAGTTCTGAGCCCCCTCAGTTCTGTCATTCATATTACCCCTCCATTAAAACTTAAACACATCATTCTTTATCTTCTTTAATACTGGTGGTAAAGATTCTGCTATAGTTTTATTTTTCATATATTCAAGCTCCTCTGAGTTTGATTTAAATATTACTTTATATGCATATAGGAATTGAAAATCTAAACCGTATCTATTTACAAAGAAGCTGTTAAGCTTTTTATCTCCATATTTAGAATCTCCAACTATAGGATTTCCTAGCTCTGATAAGTGAGCTCTTAATTGATGACTTCTTCCAGTAAGTAAGTTAATTTCTATTAGGGAAAAAGTACCACAACTTTGAATAGTTTTAACTTCCATAGCAATTTCTTTACTGTTTGGAACTTCAGTCCTATATACCTTAGAAATATTTGCATCTTCATTTTTTAAGATATATCCTGTATAGGTTCCGTCCTTTATTCTTCCTTGTACTAGAGCCATATAGTATTTTTCAATACTTCTTTCTCTTATAGCTTCATTAAGAGCCTTTAGATATTTGAAGTTTTTTCCGAATATAACTACTCCAGAGGTATTTCTATCCAACCTATTGCATGGAGCAGGAGTAAAAGTTACTTCTTTTTCGGGTTCATAATCGCCCTTGTCATAGAGATAAGATAAGGCATAGTCTGTTAAAGTTGGTTCCCCATTCTTTGTATCACTATGAACTAATAAATTAGGCCACTTTTCTACCATAAGTATATTTTCATCTTCATAGGTAATTTTAAGATTATTTTCTATTCTTTCAAATTTCTTTTTTTCACCACTAGTCTTTATATATCTTATTTCTATGGTGTCTCCTTCTTCTAAAACATATTGTTCTTTTATTTTTTTACCATTTACTCTAATGTCACCTTTTCTAAATGCCTTATATATAGCACTTAAAGGTACATCCTTTAGTAACTTTCTAAGGAATTTATCACATCTTTGACCGGCTTCATTTGAACCTATTTGTATATTATTCATATTGTCCTCCAATATTTCTTTCTTATAGTTTGTTAAGATAGTTTACAGCCATATTACAATGAACTGCTACTCCTATTTGTAGACATTCCTCGTCTATATCAAATTTACTACTATGCAGAGGATAGATTATTCCTTTTTCAAGGTTTCCACATCCTAATTGATAAAACATAGCTGGAACCTTAAGGGAAAAGTATGCAAAACTTTCTACACCCATAGTAGGTTCTCTTAATATTTTTACCTTATCTTTTCCTAATAGAGCTACACTATTATCATAAAATAAATTATACATAGCATGGTCATTATATAAACATGGATAACTCTCATCAATAGTAATTTCACAGGTACCTCTTAAACTTTCTACCTGCATGGTTACCAATTCTTTTAATCTTTTTTTCATGTATTCCCTATCCTCTAGGTTCATAGTTCTAATTATACCAGTTATAGTAACCTTATCTGGTATAATATTGGCTGCTGTACCTCCATTTATAGTTCCTATAGTTATTACCCCTGGTGATACTGGACTAGTCTCTCTACTTACTAATAACTGTAAAGCATTTATAACCTGAGATGCAATTACTATAGGGTCTATCCCTTTATGGGGACTTGCACCATGAGAACTTTTACCACAAATAGTAATGGTAAAAGGATTTGAAGCAGCATAAGCTACCCCTTCCTTAAGTCCAATAGTTCCCACCTCAAGACTTTCATCTACATGACATCCAATTATTGCATCCACATGAGGAGCTTCTAATGCTCCTTCTTCTATCATAATCTTAGCTCCACCAGTAGTTTCTTCAGCAGGTTCAAAAATAAACTTTACGTTTCCTTTTAACTCTTTTCTATGGTTATTTAAAAGTTTAGCTGCTCCAAGTACCATTGTCATATGAGCATCATGGCCACAGGCATGCATTTTTCCATCCATCTTAGAAATATAGCAGTGACTATTTTTTTCATGGAGAGGTAGTGCATCCATATCACATCTTATAGCTATAGTTTTTCCATTACTACTATCTGCTTCTCCATATATAGTAGCTACAACACCTGTACCTGCGCAAGAATAAAATTCTATATTCTCATTCCTCAAGAAATTTTTTATTCTATCAGAAGTTTTATATAAATCAAAATCTAACTCTGGATTTTCATGAAATTCTCTTCTTATATAAATTAATTCTTCACTTATTTGTTTAGCTTCATGGATAAAGTTCATCTGAAACCTCCTTACTGATAATTATATATTATATACAAATATACAAAAAAATAATAGACTTGAAGTCTATTTAAGAGAAGTCTTAACTATATTGTACTTCAAACCATTATATAACAGAAAAGCTTTCCTTTCAATATTATAGTAAAATATGTTTCAGCTAAGTAAAATATCACGGGTCATTCTCTACAATATATGTCAATTAATTTGCAATCCTTCTTATAGTCTATAACTATGAATATATGTAACATTATATATATGCCTATGTATAATTATCACTAGGAAACTAGTTAAATATATACCTATACTAATATTAAACTATAGAACTATTTAACTAGTTAACTAGTTGTACTCATAGTCAGGCTTTGGGGTATATTAAGTTTTTAAAAAGGTTTAATTTAAGTCATTAAATAGCCTTTTCTTTAAATTAAATCTATAAACACTCTTACCCATAATATCATCTATTTTAATAGCTCCAATACTTCTGCTATCTAAACTATATTCTCTATTATCTCCCATGACAAATATAGAATCACTAGGTATTTTAATAGTCATATCAGGATATGTTTTTACACTATCATCTAAATAAGGTTCTTCAAATAGTTCACCATTTATATATACATCACTATTCTTAATCTCGATTGATTCATTAGGCAATCCGATTACTCTCTTAATAATATTTCTGTTCTCCAATTTTACAACTACAATATCACCTCTATCATAATCATCAGTAAATTGTTTGTATTTTTCTAATATAACCTTATCATGAGATTTATTTAATGTTGGGTACATTGATATTCCTTCTACTGTTATTATATCAATGACAAAGACTCTTATCATAATTACTAAAACAAATACAAGAAATATCTTTAGGTAATCCTTATAATCTTTTTTCATATAATATATCACTCCTTAATAGTACAATCATCATCAATAGATTAATATGTCTCTCGGTAGGTTTAATATAAAAATTAAGGATTAACAAATGGTAAAGCTTTAATTTTTATATATTTAATTATTATTTTGTTTAATGTTATTTACGATAACTCTATCAATCTGAAATATAATAACAAATGTTATAATTGTGACTATATAAGTTATAATTGTGTCATTCTTCTGAAATTTACTTATATCTTTGATAACCTTAATTATTATAGTTGCTATAGTAGAAGATATAATAGCAAGTATAAAGGTATGAAGAAATGTTAAAGATTTATTACTTTCTTTGTTCATAATACCCCTCCTAATATATTTTATATATTTTATCATGTAAAATATATAAAATATACAGAAATTCCTAAAAGCATATATATGATACATAAAATTACAAATATATGTATTGTTACTATAATATATTTATTTCACTAAACTATGTCTATATACCCTAGAAAAGGATGAACTACTCTTCAAAAACCTCTATAAGCCCATTGGTTACAAGGACATCAAAGTCAAATTTTCTCTCCAAATCAGAGAATTTAATAGAGATATTACTTTCTTCTAAGGCTGTTATTGTACCTGTTCCATAGAAGTTATGGGTTACAGTTGTTCCAACCTTAAATTTAACTCTTTCTAGTATCTCTTCTTCTAACTGGCACTCACATAGAAATTGAGATTTATTTTTCTTTTCACCTCTTATAAATTGGGGGAAAAGAAATATTAAGTTGTTAATAGCTCTAGTAACGCCTACATAGAATAATCTTCTCTCTTCCTCTATATCATTATTTTTATAGGGAATAGCTCCATCTACTGTGTTAATCATAAATACCGTATCAAATTCCATTCCTTTAACACCGTGAATAGTACTAAGAATTACGCCTTCATTTTTATCCTTATTTCTAGAGCTAGCTTTCTTTGTTTCCTCTTCTACAGTATTTACATGTTCTAAGAAGTCTTTAATAGTTTTAAATCCCTTCACGCTTTCTTTAAACTCATTTAACACATTTTCTAGATCTTCTATGGAAAATTTATATTTCTGTGCATATTCCACTAGATGTTTATGATACATTAAGTCTCCTATAATAAATTCTACGGCAGAAGATAGTGAAATTCTATTTAAGCTAGAAATATCCCTTTCAAGTTTATCTAATATTTTTAATTGAAACACTGGAGTACTATCTAAGTTTTTTAATTTAGTAAAGATACTGCCTAAGCCATTGTTCTTTTTTAATTCTTCTATACTATTTTTACTTATATACCTATAGGGTTTATTTATTATTCTAGTAAAGCTATCCATGTTTAGAGGATATATGCTTAACTTTAGATAAGCTAATATGTCTTGGCATATGAAGTGAGAGAAAAAATTATATTGTCTATCTAGTAAGGTAAAGGGAATTTTCTTTCTAATAAAACTATCAATTATACTTCTACTTTCTATATTAGTTCTATAAAGCACTGCAAAGTTATTAAAGTTATTATCATCACTTTCTTTTACCTTGAGAATATAATCACTTATATATGTACCTTGAGCTGTTTCATCACGAACCCCTTGAGCCTTTATTATTCCATCATCAGTTTTATTGGCTCTGATATCCTTTGAGGTTCTAATCTTATTATTTTTTATAGACTTCATTGATAATCTTACTATATTCTGCTTTGACCTATAATTTGTAGATAGATATAAGGTTTTACCTTCTTTAAATATATCTTTAAAGTTTACTATATAGGATGGATTAGCTCCTCTAAAACTATAGATGCATTGGTCCTCATCCCCTACTACAAATAAGTTATTATCCTTATTTAAAAGCTTTAATATGTCCACTTGTACATCATCACTATCTTGAAATTCATCAACTAATATATGTTTAAATTGATTTTGATATGAATTTAATATGGAGCTATTCTTAATAAATAAATCTCTACACATTAACTGTAGATCTTCAAAGTCAAGGAGGGATTTTTCCTTTTTATAAGATTCATAGAAATTTACACAGTTTTTTAAAAGCTCTTTATCGATTTGATTATTTCCATCTCTATTATATTCTCCCTTGCACTTATAGATGGATATGGCATTTACATATTCCTTAACTCTATCTTCACTAACATCCTCCACATAGGCAGTTAAAAAGTTTTTTACTACTCTATAACTTTCAAAGGGCTCTATTATATTAATTTCTCCATAATAGGACTTTAGTATTTTATAGCAAAGTCCATGAAAGGTTCCAAAGAAAGGACTTACCTTATTTTTATCTATGGCTAGGAACCTATTTCTCATATTAGTTGCTGCTGCCTTGGTGAAGGTTATTATAACTATATTTTTAGGGGATATGTTTTTATGATTTATAAGCTCATAAACTCTATTTACAATAACTACAGTTTTCCCACTTCCAGGACCTGCACTGACTATTATATTTTCATTTGTACAGTTAATGGCTGTTAACTGTTCTTCACTTAAAGTGTTATTTTTGTTTCTTATCATAATATAAATCTTTCCTTTTACATACTTTCAATTTAATAATATTACCATATTATTTGTCCATATACTATAGAAATGAAAGTTTTCTTATGGTACGATATATAGGATGTAAATGTTAACCTATGGAGATTTTATAAAAATTTATGGTTTATATAAGTGAGGAGAACTAAAAATGGATACAATTACTAGACTTGACCTAAGAAGCCAAAGAAATCTTACCATGTTAGTAGATTTTTATGAGCTTACAATGGCTAATGGTTATTTAAATACTGAAGCAGATGATACCATAGCTTATTTTGACATGTTTTTTAGGAAAATTCCTGATGGTGGTGGCTACTGCATAATGGCAGGAGTTCAACAATTAATTGAATATTTAACTAATCTTAAATTTACTGATGAAGATATAGAATATCTAAGGAGTAAAGCCTTATTTAGTGAAGAATTTTTAAATTATTTAGCTAACTTTAAGTTTAGTTGTGATGTATGGGCTATTCCAGAAGGTACCCCAGTATTCCCTAATGAACCACTTGTAACTGTAAGGGGTCCAGTAATGGAAGCTCAGTTTATAGAAACTATGATACTACTAACAATAAATCATCAAACTCTAATTGCTACTAAAGCTGCAAGAATTTGTGAAGCTGCTAGTGGTAGACCTGTAATGGAGTTTGGTTCTAGACGAGCTCAAGGCTATGATGGTGCATTGTATGGAGCTAGGGCTGCAATTATTGGTGGATGTAATGCTACTGCTTGTACTATGGCAGATGAATTATTCAATGTACCTGTAACTGGAACTATGGCTCACTCTTGGATTCAGCTTTTTGATAGTGAATATGAAGCTTTTGCAGCATGGGCTAAAACTTATCCAGATAATACTGTACTTTTAGTAGATACATATAACGTTCTAAAATCTGGTATTCCAAATGCTATTAAGGTTTTTGATGAAATCTTAAAACCTATGGGTAAAAGACCTAAGGCTGTAAGAATAGATAGTGGTGATATTGCATATCTTTCTATGGAAACTAGAAAAATGCTAGATGAAGCTGGCTATGAGGATGTAAAAATAACAATTTCTAACTCTTTAGATGAATTTATAATTAAAGCTGTTCTTGAAAATGGTGCTAAAATAGATAGTTTTGGAGTTGGTGAAAGATTGATCACTGCGAGAAGTGAGCCTGTATTTGGTGGTGTTTATAAGCTTGTTGCCATTGAAAAAAATGGAACCATTATCCCTAAAATTAAGATAAGTGAAAATGTAGAAAAAATCACAAATCCAGGGTTTAAATCTCTTTATAGAGTTTATGATAAGAAAACAAATAAAGCTATTGCAGATTTAATTGCTTTAAATGATGAGAATTTTGATAATAATAAGCCTTTGCAGTTGTTTGATCCTAACTACACTTGGAAGAAAAAAAGAATTAAAAATTATAATATAAAAAATCTCAGGGTACAAATATTTGATAAGGGTAAATGTACTTATGAAAGTCCTTCTGTAATGGAGATAAGGGAATTTTGTGGTAAGGAAAAAGCTAGTCTATGGTCAGAGATAAGAAGATTACAAAATCCTCATCAATACTATGTAGACTTATCTAAAAACTTATGGAATTTAAAAGAATCATTATTACACGAATACTCTTCAATATATGAAGAATAATATCAATATACTATCTATGAAGGGTATGATATCTATTGAATAAGAAACTTAAAATAAAAATTTCTAATGATGCCTTTGATTTTATTGTTAAACTACTGGAATTTCATGATGAATATGATTGTATAGCATTAAAGGAACCTGAAAATGGTGGATGTTGTAAAAATTCTAAGGTTGATATAATTTTAGATAATACCATTAACTACAATGTTATTGAAGATATACAGGGGTTAAATATTGCTTATAGTGAAGATTTGTCTAGTAACTTTAATGAAATAATTATTGTACTGAAGAAAGATTCTCTCTACCTAAAGGCAACACCTTCGCTTACTAATAAATCTAAGGGCTGTGGTGGATGTGGATCAAAGTCAAAGGATTGCACATCATGTTCAGGGTGTAGCATGAAATCAAAATAGTTAATAAAAAATCTCCTAGCCTAGGCTGGGAGATTTATATGTTTATTGAAATATACTAAATAACACACTTGGATTAGTTTAATTTGGTTGGAGTTTAATATAGATATTATGTTATAAAAAATCCATATTAAAAACAATTTAATTATAAGTAGCTGTCTTTGTATAAAAGAGATATAGGTAACGACTTATCCTCCTTGTACAAATCATAATCATAGAGATTTTTTATTTTGCTCCCCTTGCTGCTAAGCTCTTTAAAGGGGCACTTATTATTATTTTCAGCCCAATTATAAAGGGCACAGTCCTTTGAACACTCTACATACTCATCATAAGTTGATAAAAAATCACACTTAACCAAGCATACCACCCCCAATAAATACACATTTAATACCCTAAATTATAAATGAGAATTTTCACAAAATAAAGTATTTTTAGTGGATTTATTGAGAGGTTTTCTATATTTAAGAATTTTCGAATATATTTAAAATATAATTATAATATTTTAAAAAATGATGGAGTTGTACTACAATTACTAAAATATATATATAAATTTATCCTATGAAAACTACACTTATGTCAATACTTATATTTTTATGTCCTATATTTCTTTGAGTATTATGGATATTCAAACTATTATCTTCTTTTTTTGATATATGATTTTTAAGGTTAATAATCTTTTCACTATCAATATTCATTATTTTTTCATATATAGGAAGTAGCTCATTAGGAATCTTATTATTTAAGCCTATATTAATGACTGCTATTTTTTTTATTCCATAAATACAACTTAACAAATCTTCATTGTCAGTGATATAATGAGAAAATTCAGTAAACTCGTCCAATAAGTGGCTACAACCATATAAATCTAGTTCGGATATAGTTGAGGGTCTTTTTTTGCCCTCTTTGAAATCTAAATCCCCTACTTCCTTGTTTAATATGGTACCACCTTTTTCTATGACAGCTTTTTCTAAGTTTAAATCATTTAACTCTAAACAATCATCTATTCTTACTTGAGTTCCAATATCTATATGATACATAATAAAATTTTTAGCTTCTTCCTTAGATCTGACAAGAATACTGTGAATACCAATTTCCTCAAGTTTATTCATCATATCTTGTATTAATATGTTTACAGAAGTACTATTTACCATACATATTACACCTCCTAAGGCAGTTAAATATTTTCTTTACTTATTTATATGGATGGAATTACTATTTTATGATATCAATGAAAGATTTTATAATATGAGCTGTAAAACCCCAAATTACATAATTATTCCACTGATAAAAATATTCATCTAATACCCCCTTTGAAAATTTATAATCCTTACCTCCGTTTATTAAATGAAAGGGAAATCCATCTTGATTTATTGGGCCAATATCCATTTTATATAGTAATGGTTCTGTATCAATAAAAAATTTTATTGGTACCTTAAATATATGATCAACTTCACTTGTATTAAACTTAATATTATTTGTATTAAGTTTAGCAATATAGGGACGCATTATCATATGGTATGGTGATAAGAAATAATCCATTTCACCAATAACTTCAAAATCTTCTTTTTTAATATTCATCTCTTCCATGGTTTCTCTTATTGCAGCATCTCTAAAAGACTCTCCTTCTTCAACCTTTCCACCAGGTAGACAAACATCTCCAGGCTGACTATTTAACTTTTTAGCTCTAACTTGAAAAATTATATAAACCTCATCGTCTATAACCTGTAAAAGAATCATCACTGCTGCTTTTTTCATAGATTGTATAGATATGGACTCCCTATCTTTAAAAATATCATTTATTCTATCAATATTTATATTTGTCATCAGTTCACTGCTCCTTCTAAATATCTTATATATAGCATACCACAATATTAGATAATAAAAATATAACATATTATTAATAACATATTTTTTCTTTGTCCTTGTTGAAAATTACAGTAAATGTTATACTAGATAGGACTTATTTAATTCTAAAATATAAAATTGGAGAGATGACTTGTGAAAAAGAGAATTTTATCATTATGGGTATTTTTTACTTTAGTATTTACCTTTTCTTTCTCAACTATAGCCATTGCAGAAACTCAACCTGAAATCGTTGGTACTTCTGCTATTGTTATGGACTTAGAAACAAAGGAAATAATCTATTCTAAAAATATCGATGAAAAGAAACAACCAGCCAGTATTACTAAGCTGATGACTGCTTTACTATTAGCTGAAAATAAAAGTAAAACCGATTTACTTACTTATCCAGCTGCAGCCTTAGAAGAAGATCCTTATTCTTATGGACTTAATGTTCATCCAGTAACACCTGGAGATACATTTACCGGTAAAGATGCTATGGACATACTACTTCTTTATTCAGGTAATGATATTGCTTATATGGTTGCTGAAAATGTTGGTGGAACAAAGGAAAAGTTCATTACAATGATGAATGAAAAAGCTAAAGCTTTAGGTATGACCAATACTAATTTTGTAACACCTAATGGCCTTGATGATAACACTGATGATCACTATACTACAGCATATGATTTATCCCTATTATTAAATGCAGTTTACAGTAATGAGTGGATTAGAGAAACTATGTCTAAAAAGGAATCAGAAGTAAAATCTACTAATGGACCTTCATCAATAGTTGAAAATAGAAATAAACTTATAGGTGTAGATGGAAACATTGGTGGAAAAACTGGTTATACAGAAAAGTCTGGAAGATGCTTAGCAGCTTTATATGAAAGGAATGGACATACTTTAGCAACAGTAGTATTAGGTTCTGATTATAATTTCCCAGTAGACACTCAGGTTTTTGAAGATACTACAAACCTAGCCAATTATGGCTTTAATGCAGAAAAAGAAGTCTTCAAAGCTAAGAACACTGAAATTTCAGAAGTTACTATGGAATATAAAATTTTACCTCTTATAGGACCTAAAAAAGCAATTAAAGTTCCAGTTACTATTCATGAGGATATTTCATTATATCCAACAGACTTAGAACCGGAATTTAATGCTGAAGTAGGTAAGATAAATATTTGGACTTTAAGTAAAGATAAATCTATTGGTAAAGCTACTGTTAATATAAAGGGATATAAAAAACAATATGATATATATTCTGGACTATCTAATATGGATATAATAAAAAGCAATATCCTATATTATGTATTAGCTCTATTAGTATTAATAGTAATAGCATCTTTAGTAATACTAATAATATCTAAAATAAACAAAAAACGCAGAAAAAAAAGAAATCGTATATATAGATAGTTTTAAAGATTCCCTATTTTAGTATTAATCATAGGGAATCTTTTATATGTAAATATTTGTAATGTTATATAGGGTATGTTTTTCTATTTCTAATTAAATTTATATATGTTATAAGTTAAATTTAAATTTTACACTTTTTTATTTTATCATACTCAATTATGACAATGATACTTATGATTATTTTTTGCGGTAAACACCTAAAATACTAAATAAACTTTATAATGTCTTCAATTTTATCTATTATATAATCAGGATTATGTGCTTTAATCTTTTCTATGTTTAATGCAGTATAATTTACTAGGCAAGTTTTTGCTCCTGCATTCTTTCCGCATAATATATCATTATGGCTATCTCCTACCATTATAGTTTCACTAGGGTTAACTTTTAAGACTTCACAAGCTTTTAACACTGGTTCACCATCTGGCTTATGTTTCCTACTATCTTCTGGAGTAATTATTACATCAAAATATTTCTCTAATTCAAAACAATTAAGTCCTCTTAAAGCCGTTCCCCTTTTTTTAGATGTAACTATTGCTAATTTTAGTCCCTTATCTTTTAGCTTTAGTAGTCCATCTTCCACGTGATCATAAGATTTTATGTATTTATCATGGCAATTAAGACAGTATCTTATGTATTCATCAACTAATTCATCAGCTCTCTCTTTATCATATTCACTCAATACATCTTTAAGTGGTATACCAAAGGATTCTACAATTTCTTCCTTTCCTATATTTAATCCTAAATAATTATTTAATACATAATTAAAGGAAGTTAATATTAATTCATTGGTATCTATTATTGTACCATCTAGGTCAAACAGTATTGCTTTAATCATATCTTTCTACTCCTTATCTATAAGTAATTTTAGTGGTACGTACCACTTTGAATAACTAAATCCATGGTTATCTCTATATTCACCCTTTAAATCCTTCACCATCACTGTAGCTCTTTTATTAATATTGCTAATTATTCCTTCATACAATATACCTTTGTATTTAAATTGAACAACTTGTCCTTTAACAAATGAGTTATTTATGGTCTTATTTAAGGCATCTTTACTCTTTAATATTTCATGATAACTACTTGTATGTCCAAATAAATTAAAGGCTAGATTCTTAAATCTTTCACCTTTACAATTAGAGCTTCCATACTCACTAAATTCTATGACATGGCAAAGCTCATGCTCTAAAATAAGCATAAGAGCTTCTAGTGCATCCTTAGCTTCTATTCCACATACAACTTTACTTCTATTATCTTCTATATATTCTTTTATGACTCTATTACTTATTCTAATCTCATAGGTACATTCTCTTCCTCTTTTTGAAAAGATAGTCTTTCCACCACTTGAAGTCATCCTATTGGATAAGGATACTTTAATACCCTTTGGTATAGCATTAACTAAATAACCCTTTAATACATAACCATCGTATATATCTATAAGGTTAGAAATGTTTTCTAATGTCAAAATATCTAGAGAATTTAGCACATTAATTTTATGTCTTCTGCAAAAATTTTTCTTTATAAAATCTCTCATATTCACTTTATTATTTTTGTAAACTTTAGTGTCAATCATTAAGTATGTACTACCTTCCTTAAATAGATTTTTCTATAAAAATGCTGAGCATGCATTATAATTATATTACATGCTCAGCGCTTATCTAATATTTAGAGCATTTTAACACAGACTAACTTAATATTTTATTGATTTATATATAAGTCTGCTTAATTGATCTTTTTCTTTTGCACCTTCTATACTTCTTAATATTTCCTCATTAATCTTACTTATATCAATATTTAATTCTTCAATATGACTTTCTAAGGAATTTATTGCATTTAAAAGCCTTGTCTTTTTATTATCTTTAACTATTACCTTATCTGCAAAAGATTTAAGAGCAACATATGTCAAAATTAGTACATCTTCATTCTCAACAAATTCTTCATAATTTTCCACAAGATATACTACAGCTTTAGTTAGTAGATTTTTATATATTTCTATACCTTCACCGTGGTGAGTAAAAGCTACTATACTTCTAGCAGTATATATAACCTTATCTATTTTAGTATCCTCTACAGATTTACCAAAGGCACCACTTGCTAATTGTTGTGTTGCTAGCACACGTAAGAACTCTGATTTATCTATACCCTCATCCATTAAATTTTCTAACTGCAATTCATCTAGACTTTGACTATAGTAGAACTTCGGAGAAATTATATTAGTATCACCCTTATTGAAATCTATGTTAACTGGTAAGAATTTTCTCATAACTCCTCCCAGTACAGGTTCATAAATTTCTTCTATTAAAATAAAGGATGTTTCATCACTTATAATTCCAATGTCAGTAGATAACTCTATAATCTTATTTTTCATAGCCTCATGAACTTCTCCACGTTCATAGACGATTCTATTCTCTAAAGATTCTATTCTTTTCTTATACCAAACCTTTTCAATTAAATTTGCATTAACCTCTAAGTCTAATTTAGTTAGAACTATTCTTCGTTGTATTCTTCTATCTCCAACCATGCCATTAAGAGTAACAATACCTTCTAGATCCCCATCTATCTTAGCAAATATTGAAAATGGTTCTCCATCATACATATATTCTATGGTTCTAGGGTAAGTTTTCTCAACCTTCATTCCACCCCAATCAATTTCAATATCTGTTATTTGTAGTCCTCTTATTCTATTGAACTGATTTAAGATTACATCCTCTATTCTAATACTTCTATTAATAAATTCTGCTTTTCCGAAGGTAATTCTTGCTATTTTATTGATGAAATAGGTATTAACAGAGGCATCTATTCCAAAAGGGAAAATTCTGCTTCCTACACAAGTTTTTTCTACATAATCAAGGATATCTTTCTCATCATCCACTACGTCATCAGTAAATAAAATGATAGTATTTTCTTCTCCCTTATCTTCATTTAAAAAGGCATATTTTATTCCATCAAATATATTAGCATCATTTTCACAAGCTAACTTATCTATCCACTTAGATGCTTCCTTTAAATTTTCATCATTAAATTCAACTCTTCTACTCTCTGAAAAATGCTTTAGGGTGTCACCCATAGCAACTATGTTAAAGGTATCACCTTTATATAAATTTCTAAGACATAAGTGTAAAGCAGTTTTAGCCTCCTTTAACTTATCTCCTTCCATGGATTCTGATATGTCTATAAGGAATATATAGTTTCCATTTTTCTCTTCTACATCCTCTTCAATTTCAGGTAGAAATCTCAAATATACAATTCCATTGTCTTCGCTATAATTCTCATATATAATTCCACTAGTTTCACTGGAATTTTCCTCTAAATAAATTGACATAGCACTATCCAGGATTTGCTCTTCACCTTGAAGAGTTATTTTGTATAAATTACTCTCATCATCCTCTTCTTCTTCCACCTGAATTTTATGGGTATTACAAGAAAATTTAGCACTTTCAAAGGTCTCTACTAATAAATTTAAAGATAATTTATAGTCTTCTTGTTGGCTTTGTTCCTCATTATATGGATTTTCTGGAAGTACAATCTTAGGTATAATTAACTTAAGTTTGGAATGTTCATATACTAGCTCTTCAATATAAGAAATCTTTATAACTACAGTTTCACCTTTTAAAATTGTTCCAATTGACATTTTAAAATAGTTGTTATTTAGTTCTTCTAATATAAGTTTACTTCCTGAATCTTCTCCAATATTTTCATAAATTTTCTCTATTTCTTTTTTATCTTCTACTTTTCCTTTTATAACACTGCCACCTATATTAGCTTCGAAACCTGAAATTACAGCAGTATCTGGTATAGGGAAGGTATAAATTCCTTTTACATCATCTTCACCAATATTTTCATAAACATGGCTAATTGTAAATTCAACAAACTCTCCACAAATATTGCCATCTATATCTACCTTTTTTAACAATATTTCTCCCTTAGAAATATTGTTCTGTAACTTTTCATATTCCATAACCTCACTCCTTTTATGTTATCTACCTTTCCTTCAGAATGAGTTTTTCCTCCCTCTGAAGGATAAATTATTATCTAGGGACTTAGCCATAGTCATATAGTTTAATATAAAAGTTTCTATAAATTATATTGTACTACATAACTTCTTTTATTACTCTCAAAGCATTCTTATATAATATTTTTTCTATATGACTTTCATGATATCCTTCTTTTTGTAATGCTGTTATGAGTTTATCTATCTCTCCCATGTTACTAATTTCTAGATTTTTAGGATTTATTCCATCAAAATCACTACCAAGGGATAATACATCTATACCCCCAACATTATAAATATGATTTATATGTTTAACCATATCTTCAACAGCACTTTTACTTCCGCCTTCTATTAAGAAAGATTTTTCAAAGTTGATGCCAGTTATGCCCCCCTTTTCACTGAGAGTTCTAATCATATCATCAGTTAAATTTCTGCTGTGATTACATACAGCTCTACTGTTTGAATGTGATGCTACAAAAGGTTTCTTACTATATCTTGCCACATCATAGAACCCTCCATCGGATAGGTGTGAAACGTCAATAATCATGCCTAGTCTATTCATTTCTTCAAGGGTTTCTAATCCAAAGGTTTTTAACCCTTTATTTCGAAACTCTTCTCTGCAATTTGGATAACCTATACTATTTTCATAATTCCAGGTTAATGTCATAAGTCTAACTCCTAGGTCATAAAAATTTCTTAAATTCTTAAGAGAGCCTTCTATAGCTTCACCTTCTTCAATGGTCAAGAAAGCTGATATTTTATCCTCCTCCTTATTCACTTCAAAATCCTCATAATTTTTTGCTACAGATATTTCATGATTATTTTTTTCTAACTCTTCATAAAATTTATTTAGCATATCCATGGCTCTATTAAATGCCTTAGGATGCTCTTTAAGATCAATAAACAAGGCAAAAAATTGTGCCAAGGACTTACCCTTTGTTAATTTTTCTAAATCAATAGCTAGATGGTTTCTCTTTAACTCCATATCCTTATTATCTATTAAATGACAAATTGTATCACAATGTAAATCAATTATACTCATATTATATCCCCCTTAATTCTAAGACTATATCTTCTATTAAATTACGAATTTACAAGTTAATTATAACCATAAATAATAAAATTCTATCCCTATTATCTATATTATAAATTCTCCTTCTTTATTTATATATCCTTCTTTATTTATATATCCTTCTTTTTCATCTATTATAACCTTACATACTCCATTATAAAAGTTATCTACTTCATGAAATTTAGGCTCTATAACTATATGACCTTTTAAATCTACAAAACCCCACTTCTCGTTAATTTCAACAGAAAATAGACCTTCACTGTACTCTAAAACATTATCATACTCTATAGGTATTATTATGTTCCCATTTCTATCTATAAATCCATATTTATCTTCTATGGAAACTGCTGCATATTCTGTATTGAAATTATCTGCCCAGCTGTATCTTTTTTCAATAACAAAGTCACCAGAATTATTAATATATCCCCATAAATTATCTTGGGATACAGCTGCAAGTCCATTAAGAAATTCGTTAGTAAAATCAAAATTCCCGTCAATCTTTATATTAAAGTTTTCATCTACATATACATTTTTACCCTCTAATCCCACATTGGCTAAACCTTCATTAAAATTGTTAGCATATTCATATATAAATCCGCTAATACACTGACCTTCCCCGTTTATATATCCATAGTTCTCACCTTTTCTAACTATAGCGAGGCCATTCTCTTCAAACTCATTAGCATCATCAAAGGTAGGTGGTATAATCATATTGCCATGTCTATTGATATATCCCCACTTTCCTAATATTTTCACTGCTGCAAGTCCTTCAGTGAATCCCTTTCCTTCTTCATATTTTACTTTTATTACCTCATTGCCCTGTAAGTCTATATATCCATATCTGTGATCTAACTCAACTAAAGCCATGCCTTCATTAAAATAATTTATATCATTATATTTGGGAGCTATTATGTAATCTCCTTGTCTATTGATAAAACCACATAATCCATCTACCTCTACAAAGCCCATTTCATCCTCAAATTCATCGGCATAATCAAAAATAAAAGGAACTATAGTTTTTCCATTTTCATCTATATAACCATATTTATTATCTAATTCAACGGGATACATTTTCATAATCTTTTCTCCTTTGCTTTTTAAATATATGAATATTATACCATTTATACGAATAAAAAGTCTTATATTATCTTAATTAAAGATAACCTATTCTATATATTTAACTATTTAAAAACTATTATTTCATACCTTATATATTATTAATACAATGTCTATTTAATTATACTAATTGTTAGTAATTATAATTTATATTATAATTAAAAAGATGTAATAATAAGTGTAGATATCTCTACACAATACAAAGGAGTGTTAAATATATGAAAAATTGTATAGTAGCTCAATCTGGTGGTCCTACATCTGTAATAAATGCCAGCGCTATGGGAGTATTTAAAGCAAATGAAGAACTACACTATTTTGACAATGTATATGCAGGAATTAACGGTATTGAGGGAATTTTAAATGAAAATATAATAAATCTTTCTCAGATTGACAGTGAAGTTATTGACAGATTAATTTATACACCATCTTCAGGACTTGGATCTTGTAGATACAAATTAAAAACCTATGAAGATAACAAAGAAGAATACATAAAACTTTTTGAGATTTTTAAAAAGCATGAAATTGATACTTTCTTCTACATTGGTGGAAATGATTCTATGGATACAGTTCATAAACTTAGTAACTATGCAAAGGAGCATGATCTTCCTGTAAAATTCTTTGGAGTTCCTAAAACCATAGATAATGACCTTCCAGTAATGGATCATACTCCTGGTTTTGGAAGTGCTGCTAAGTTTATATCAACTATAGCCCTAGAAAACAAACTAGATGCTAGTGTTTATACTGCAAAAAATGTATTTGTTATAGAGGCAATGGGACGTGATACAGGATGGCTAGCTGCTAGTTCTTGTATTGCTACATTAAATGGAGAACCAGTGGTAGATTTAATTTATCTTCCTGAAGTTGCCTTTGATGAAGCTAAGTTTTTAAAAGATGTGGCTAAAAAATTAGAAGAAAAAAATTCTGTAATTATAGTAGTTTCTGAAGGAATAAGAACTGCAGATGGTACTTTCCTTGGTGAAATGGGTGGTACTGGTCTAGATAAATTTGGTCACGCTCAATTAGGTGGTGTTTGTAGTTATATCAAAAATGTAATCACTGAAAATGGAGTTTGCAAAAAAGTAAGAGCCATAGAACTTTCAACTATGCAACGTTGCGCAATGCACTTTGCTTCTCAAACTGATATTGATGAAGCCTTTAATTGTGGATTTGCTGCATTAAAATACTCTGCAGAAGGTGAAAGCGGTTATATGATAGGTATTAAGAGAGTTTCTAATGCTCCATATAAATCAGAAACCTTTGCAGTGCACACTTCAAAAGTAGCAAACTCAATAAAATATTTCCCTAAGGAATGGATCAATGAAGAAGGTAACAATGTAACTAAAGAAGCTTATGAGTATACACTACCTCTAATCATGGGAGAACCAAAAATTCAATACGAAAACGGTCTTCCAAAATATGCTTTCATAACAAAATAGTAGAATCAATATTACATTTTTTATATTAAAAGGAGTGATTTTAAATAAAAAATCACTCCTTTTATAAATTAAATTTTCGCCTTTTTTTCAATGGTAGAAAGAGCATCTTTATCTGCGATAACAGTTAAATTAGGATGTAATTGTAATATTGAAGCAGGAACTTTTGGTGTAATTGCTCCTAAAAGAGCTTCATACAAAATATCCGCCTTACTAATTCCATTTACTACTAAAAGAATTCCTTTTGACTGCATAATAGCCTTTATTCCCATAGTAATAGCATACTTAGGCACTTCTTCAATACTATTAAAGAATCTTGAATTAGCATCAATAGTCCTTTTATTTAACTTAACCTTATGAGTGTTCTTTTCAAAGACTTCTCCCGGTTCATTAAACCCTATATGTCCATTATGACCTATACCTAAAAGTTGAAGATCAATGCCTCCAAAATCTGAAATTAATTTATCATATCTACTACACTCTATATCAATATTAGAAGCGAGTCCATTAGGTATATTAATATTATTTGACGGCATATTAATATGTTTAAAGAAATTTTCCTTCATATAAGAATGGTAACTTTGATTATGGTCTGGTGCCAAACCATAGTATTCATCTAAATTTACACTATGTACCTTTGAAAAATCCAATTCTCTATCATTGTATATATCAATTAACTGCTTGTATACTCCTAACGGAGTAGAACCAGTGGCAAGTCCTAATACAGAGTTTGGGTAAAGTATAACTTGAGCAGAAATTATATTGGCAGCTTTTCTACTCATACTTTCATAATCTTCTGCTTTAATAACATTCATTTTTATTCCTCCTCTGTGCTTAAGTTAAATTATAAATAGGTCGTATGCTCTCCTTAAGTTTAATTTAGTATATAATAGAATATATATTTTATTATAACATATATTACATAAATAAATTTTAATATAAAATTTAATTTCGTAACTTATGCCAATAAAAAAAGAGCGGAAAATAATTGCATCACCTTCCTATGAACTACTATCAGGAATAGCTAATAGGAAAAATGTATAAAATCCACTCTCTTATATTTTATATATTATAGAAGTTTGTAAAATA
Organism: Clostridium sp. UBA5988; assembly: GCF_002435615.1. Lineage (NCBI taxonomy): Bacteria > Bacillati > Bacillota > Clostridia > Eubacteriales > Clostridiaceae > Clostridium > Clostridium sp. UBA5988. The sequence goes on from NZ_DJBA01000030.1 coordinate 116,021, forward strand.
TATCTTTTTATTAAGGTTCAGATCATTAATTATGTATTATCTAGATGTATTTTAAGATTAATTTATTAGGTTATATATTTATTTTTCTGTTTTTATTTATTCTTCTGCTGATTCAACATAATTAGGATAAAAATTTCTTTCTCCTACCATAACAGTAATGTTGTTACCATCTACCTTTACAACAAAATCTCCAGATTCAGATTGTGGCGTTGGAATTTTACCATCAAAATATTTATTAATTAGGGTTGATAATTCTGCATCTGATAAATCTCCTGTTTTCTTTATATTTCCTTCTACTATCTCAGTTTTAACTGCCATAGCTATGGCATTAGCATTTGAAACATCTGTCTTTTCTTTAGCTTCACTAACCTTAGATACCATTGTTGGTGCTACAGCTAAGGCTAATACACCGATTATCCCTAAAACTACTAGTAACTCAATTAAGGTAAATCCCTTTTTCTTAGTTCTATTAATTTTCTTATTCACACTATTCCTCCTTTCCTTTTTCATTTAAGAATTTATGTAACAATTTATGCACATAAACTATGCTATCCATTAAATCCATTTTTATACATTAATTTCTACTTTTTTTCTAAAACTTTATATACATTTTCTATAAAATATTTTCTTCATAAATAAAAACACCTAGGCTTTATTTTAATCCTAGGTGTTTACAATATTTACATACTAATTATCAGTTAATTTTTCATTACATTTTTCTTTTATAAGAAAAGCTTCATCATAATGATCGTCAATAACTATAGCTTCTTCTGCACACTTTAATGCTTCTTTAAACTTTCCATCTTTAAAATATATTTTAGCTTTAAGCAAGTAGTATCTTTCATCATCAGACATCTCTATAGCATTATTAATAAAGGTTAAGGCTTTATCATATTGAAAATCAACTATAGCATAAAAATAATAAGCTATTATATAGTAAATTTTATCTTGCCTTGTATATAAATTAAATATACCCATTAAGAAACTTAGAATTTCTTTTCTTGAAAGAAATGTCTTTCTTACGGTACCTCTATTCATATCTTTATAGGACATCTTAAATAAATAATCCACTGCTTCTGTGTACTTATATCTTCTAATATAAATACAAACCTTATTTAAATTCATATATAAATCATTAGGTGCTAGGGTAAGTGCTTGTTCCATATATCCCATGGACTTCTCATATTCCCCAATCTCAAAATGGGTTCTTGCTAAAAGGTTAAAGTATTTACCATTGTCACTTTTTAAACTAATAGCCTTATTAAGATTGTATATAACCTCTGAATAAGAAAAACAATCTAAATTATGAACTCCAACTAAATCCTTTAAGGAGGTCTTAGAACTATTTAAAAGTCTCAATACTAATACAATTGCCCTTCCTTTTCTATAATACCCATGGGCACCATCACTTTTCACCTCAATGAGCCTATCATATATATTTATGGCTTTATTATAATTTTGTATCACTTTATATACTGATTGGTTTTTTATAATAACTTCATATTCCTCACCTAATTCCAAAGATAATACTTCTATATAATCATACCAAAAATCATTATCTAGATCTAAATTAATAGCCCTCTTGCAGTTGTGTATTATTCTGTCACATCTATCATCTAAAGTTAAATATTCATCTTCCTTTATCCTATGAATTTCATCTCTAAGTAGATCTGACATACTTTTTTTATACTCATCATAATTTCCCTTATATATATCTTCAACCTCATACATTTTCTTAATTATACACTCATAACTTTGAACTTTTATATTATAAGGCGATTCCTTATCTCTAGTTATGCTACCTAATACCTCTAATGCCTCATCATATCTTTTTAGTTTCATAAAAATAAAACCTTTATGATATAAGTAATCATAGTAATCTCTATTTTTAATGCCTATAACTTCATTTAAAACTTTTAAAATTATATCTACATCCTTAGTAAGTGAAGTTCTTTCCATAACAGCATCGATAAAGTCCCTCACTTTATTATCTATATAGGATTTATTAATGTACTCCCTATCCTCATACTCTGAATTACTTTCTATTTGGTATAGAATTTTATATATATTAATCATCTCTAAAAAGTAATCATTATCAATTAAAATATACTTTCCCTCTTCAACTAACTCTAGATATTTTACACTTACATATTCAGAACTACTATGATAGTGGTCGTTTTCTTCTTCCTTAAGAATAACTTGAAGTAGTTTCATATAGTTTTCATAAAGATTGTAATAATCTCTTATATTTATAAATTTCTTTATGTTATCTAAATATTGATTTTTTAAAATTCCCCCTAGTCTAGCTAAGTTTTCACCAAATATCTCTACATCTCCATAACTACTATAACTAGAGAGAGCATAATTAAGTCCTTCATAATAGGTTTCAAAAGCTTCTTCAAACCTATCTAATCTTTCTAAAGTTTTTCCTTTATGATTATAAATAAATTCATCCACTGTTATTCCAAAGGATAAGTTTATATAATAAAGTGCTTTTTCATAATCTTCTTCCTCGTAATAGGCAAAGGATAAAAGGTCATATACTTCATCGGTTTTATTAAAGGTCATAGCCTTTTCTAAGGCATGGAATGCATCCTTCATTCTATCCAGCTTAAGGAGCATCTTTCCCTTTAGTATGTAATAATCATATCCTTTATCATGATCTATCACACTATCTAATTTTAACAGTATCTTTTCAGCTTCTACCTTTGTTATATTATTATAATTGTCATACTTTTCTTCTATGTTAAATTTATTGTAATCCATATTTCCTCCTAAACATAAGATAAGCCCTACGCATCCATATTCAATTTTACCATATATGGGTATAAATCTAAATTAATAAATGATTAACTTTCATATATTGTCATATTATTTATATTTCATATGGATTATAATTACTATATATTTCTTTAAAATATGGTAATATATAATTAAAAACAAAATTTAGGAGGCAATTGAAAATGGAGAATATTAATAGTGAAAATTACAAAACTGCTATATTTGCTGGTGGCTGCTTTTGGTGCATGGTATCCCCTTTTGATGTATTAGATGGAATTATAAGTGTTACTTCTGGGTATACTGGAGGTGAACTTAAAAGCCCTACCTATAAAGATGTAAAATCTCAAGGTACAGGTCATTATGAAGCTATTAAAATTATATATGACTCTACTATCATTTCCTATGAAAAGCTCCTAGAAGCCTTTTGGAGACAAATAGATCCAACGGATGATGAAGGTCAATTCCAAGATAGAGGCTCTTCCTATATTGCTGCTATCTTCTACATGGATGAGAATCAAAGAATAATTGCCGAAAAATCTAAGAAAGCTCTAAACCATTCAGGTAGATTCCCCAAAGAAGTGGTTACTAGAATTCTTCCAGCATCAACCTTCTATGAAGCAGAAGAATATCATCAAGAATTTTATAAAACCCATCCTACAGAATATAAAAAGGATAGAAGTATATCTGGAAGAGATGAGTTTATAGCAAAATATTGGGGTGATGATTATTATAAAATATATGAAGACTAAAATATATGAAGAGTAAAATATTTTAAGATTGGATGTGCTGTTATGAAAAAACAACATAGTGAATTATTTAAAATCCTTATCAATGCTTACTATAATGATAAATTAGAGAATGTTATTGAAGAACTATTAAAGGATAATACAGTTGATAAAGAAGCCTTAGCTGCAGAAATTTCTTCTCTCTGTGGAGTGAATTTGTCCTTTAGTAATAATTACATAGAAGATTTAAAAAAAGCCATAAATAATTATGAATCAGATCATAAAATTGTTAATAAGATTAAACTATGCAAAATGGAGTGTAAGGTAGATTGTGATGGAAAGACAAAATGTCAAGAAAGCTGCCCCTTTGATGCTATTTTATATGATGAAAAAACTAAGTGTACTTATATAGATAATGATAAATGTACTGATTGCGGGTTCTGTGTAGAAGGATGTCCAACTGGAAGTATTCTAGATACAGTGGAGTTTATGCCTCTTGCTAAACTTTTAAGGGAAAACACTCCTGTAGTAGCTGCTGTAGCCCCTGCTATAATGGGTCAATTTGGAGATAGTACCATTGAACAACTTAGAACTGCTTTTAAATCTCTTGGATTTACTGATATGGTGGAAGTAGCATTCTTTGCAGATATGCTTACCCTTAAAGAAACCATTGAATTTGATGCTCACGTTAAAACTAAATCAGATTTTATGATTACATCTTGCTGCTGTCCTATGTGGGTTGGCATGATAAAAAAAGTATATAAGGATTTATTGCCACATACATCTCCTACTGTATCTCCAATGATTGCAGCTGGTAGGGTGTTAAAAAAATTAAACCCAGATGTAAAGGTAGTATTTATAGGACCATGTGTAGCAAAAAAGGCAGAAGTTAAATCTCCTGACTTGATTGGTGACATTGATTTTGTTCTTACTTTTGCAGAATTACAAGAAATTTTTGAAGCCTTTAATGTAGTTCCAGAAACCCTTGAAGGCACAACCTCCATGGAATATGCATCACGAGGTGGAAGGCTTTATGCACGTACCGGTGGAGTTTCAATTGCCATTGAAGATTGCATAGAAAGAATGTTCCCTGAAAAATATAAACTTGTAACTCCTATTCAAGGTAACGGAATAAAAGAATGTAAGGAAATATTACAAGATCTTCAAAAAGGTATTATAAAAGGAAACTTCATTGAAGGAATGGGATGTGTAGGTGGATGCGTTGGTGGGCCAAAAGCTATTGTCCCTAAAGATAATTCTAAAATTGCCGTAGATACCTTTGCAGATAACTCTAAATATAAAGTTGCCTACGATAGCCCAGTAATGAATGGAATCTTAGATGCCATTGGCATATTCACCATAGAAGATTACAAAGATGAAAACAAAACAGAAATATTCCATAGAGACTTTTAAAAGACTATCTCTATAAAACTTCCTACTAGATTAATTCATTTCTCACAAAAATTGAGCATCCACTTTAATATAAGTGGATGCTCAATTTTTTTATTTATATAATTCCTTCATTTTTTCAAAGGCTTCATTACTTAGAATGTGTTCTATGCGGCAGGCATCTCCATCGGCTACTTCTTTAGATACTTTTAAAGTGTCCATGAGATATTTAGTGATGAGAGTATGTCTTTCATATATTTCACTGGCCTTTTTCATGCCTTTTTCTGTGAGAGTTATCTCCCCTCCTTGTTCCATGGTTATAAACTCAGCTTTTTTCAGTATGCCCATGGCTCTGCTAATGCTAGCCTTTGTATAACCTAATTCATTTGCTATATCTATAGAACGTACAGAGCCCTTTTTTCTTTGAAGCAATAAAATAGTTTCTAAATAATTTTCTCCGGATTCATGTATTTTCATAATAATCTCCTGTATAGTTTCTTTTAACCTATTTTATCATAGGTTAAATTTTCATTCAACTTTCCAAAATTATTCTTTACTTATTTAAAATAACCCAATATATGAAAATTATTCTCATTTTCAGTTGACATCATAAATCATTTATAGTAAACTCAAAACATAGGTTAGTTAAAGCTAACTTATGTTTTTCAATATTAGTTAGCTTGTGCATACTTAAGGGAGGGATTTATATGCCACTTACTATGGCCAAATCTGGAGAAAAAGTTTTTATAAAGAAAATTAATGGTAAAGAAGAAACGGTGAGATTTTTAAAAAGCCTAGGATTTATTGTAGGTGAAAGTATAACTCTTATTTCAGAGTTAGGTGGAAATATAATTATTAATGTTAAAGATAGCCGTATTGCAATAGATAAATCTATGGCAAATAGGATTATTATATAGGAATTATTTTAGGAGGTAATTATGAATACATTAAAGGATGTAAAGCCAGGACAGACTGTTACAGTACTTAAAATTCAAGGTGAAGGTGCTGTAAAACGTAGGATTATGGACATGGGAGTTACTAAAGGCTCTTCTATTCATCTTAGGAAGATAGCTCCCTTAGGAGATCCTATTGAGATAACTATTCGAGGATATGAACTTTCTATTAGAAAATCTGATGCTGAAAAAATATTAGTTGAATAGTTTTAAATCTAAAATTTTCACAGAGTTAAATCTCTGTATATTTTTCATTAGTAAGTTAGCATTGGCTAACATTTAGGGGGGATTAAAATGGGTATAAAAATAGCTCTTGCTGGAAACCCAAACTGTGGTAAGACCACAATTTTCAATGAACTTACAGGGAGTTCCCAATATGTAGGAAACTGGCCTGGAGTAACTGTAGAAAAGAAAGAAGGAAAATTAAAAGGACATAAGGATGTAACTATGGTTGATTTACCAGGGATTTATTCATTATCACCTTATACCTTAGAAGAAGTTGTTACTCGTAACTTCTTAATTGAGGAAAGACCAGATGTGATTATTAATATAGTTGATGGATCAAATATTGAAAGAAATCTCTATTTAACAACTCAACTTGTAGAACTTGGAATTCCTGTAGTTATAGCCTTAAATATGATGGACGTAGTAAATAAAAATGGAGACATAATAAACACTTCAAAGCTTTCTAAGTCACTTGGATGTGAAGTATTAGAAACCTCGGCCCTTAAGGGAAAAGGTCTAAAGGAATTATCTGATAAGGCTGTAGAAATTGGTAAAAGTACTCCAAAGGTTACCTTATTAAATACCTTTAGTAAGGATACAGAAGAAGTTTTAAGTAATATAGAAAAATTACTAAAAGGAAATTCTTTAATAAAAAATCCACGTTGGTTTTATATTAAACTCTTTGAAAGAGATGAAAAAGTTCTAGAATATTTAAAACTAGATAACAATACAAAAGATAAATTAGATAATTTAATTAATAACTATGAGGAATCTCTTGATGATGATGCAGAAAGTATTATAACCACTGAACGTTATGACTACATAGGTGAAATTACTACATCATGTGTTAAGAAGAAAAATAATTCTAATTTAACTACTTCAGATAAAATAGACAAAGTTGTTACTAACAGATGGCTTGCCCTTCCAATTTTTGCACTAGTAATGCTAGGTATATATTATATTGCCGTTACTACCATTGGAACCATAGCCACTGATTGGGTAAATGACACCCTTTTTGCCGAGCTCATTCAAGGAAATGTTTCTAACTGGTTAATGAATATGCAGGTAGCTGACTGGTTACATGGACTAATTGTAGATGGTATTATCGGTGGCGTTGGTGCAGTTCTCGGATTTGTACCACAAATAATGGTATTATTCTTCTTAATATCTTTACTAGAAGACTGTGGATATATGGCTCGTGTAGCTTTTATCATGGACAGGATCTTCCGTAGGTTTGGACTTTCCGGTAAATCTTTTATCCCTATGTTAATAGGTTCTGGTTGTAGTGTTCCTGCTGTTATGGCAAGTAGAACCATTGAAAATGATAGAGATAGAAAAATGACTATAATGCTTACTCCATTTATCCCATGTAGTGCTAAACTACCAGTATTTGCACTACTAGCTGGTGCCTTCTTCCCTAGTCAACCTTGGGCAGCACCATCAATGTACTTCTTAGGTATAGCCATGGTTATACTTTCAGGAATAATCCTTAAGAAAACTAAGCTATTCAAAGGTGATCCAGCTCCTTTTGTTATGGAACTGCCACAATACAGAATACCTAGCTTAAAAGGACTTCTTATCCACATGTGGGACAGAGGAAAAGCCTTTATCATAAAAGCTGGTACCATTATCTTTGTAGCTTCAGGTCTTATCTGGTTTTTACAATCCTTTAGCTGGTCTTTACAAATGGTAGACGCACAAGATAGTATATTAGCTTCCATTGGAAATGTAATAGCTCCCATATTTGCACCTCTAGGCTTTGGTAACTGGCAATCTGCCGTTGCTACTGTAACAGGATTCTTAGCTAAAGAAAATGTAGTTGCTACCTTTGGTGTCCTATTCGGACTTGGTGCTGAACTAACAGAAAGTGACCCTAACCTAGTTTCAACTATGGGACAACTATTTAATGTAGTTAGTGCTTACTCTTTCATGGCATTCACCCTACTAGCTGCTCCATGCTTTGCGGCTATAGGCGCTATTAAACGTGAAATGGGTTCTTGGAAATGGACATTTATCGCTATAGGATATCAAACAGGTTTAGCCTATGTGGTTTCCTTAATAATATATCAAGTTGGACGCTTAATCTTTTTATAAAGGAGGTGTTACTATGGCAACATTTTTAATAGGTGCTGTAGTTATAGGTGCTATGATATTAGTATCAGTAAAACAATTAAAAAAACACTCTAAAGGTGACGGTTGTGGCTGTGGTTGCTCAGGTTGCTCACAGGCTAGCAAGTGTCATAGATAAAATAAAGCTGAGGAAATTTCCTCAGCTTTTCTTATGGTTTAAACTAATCTTATTGTTATATCTTCCTTTAACTCTTCCTTTAATCGCTTTCTTAAATTATCTAATAATAATTCTACATCCTCATGATTTTTTATACTCTTTTCATCTTTAACTAATTCCCTAACACTAAGTACTTTAGCAATATTTCCGCTTCCAGTTTCTAAAGTAATTTCATTTAACCACCTTAACTTTAGTTTCTCTCCAAGTTTATACATTGATAATATAACTGGAAAACTCTTTGAACATAGAGTTTTCTTAGTAAGGTTTTCAAAGTCTTCATTAATTTTACCTTCAAGTTCATTATAGAAATCATAGCCCTTCAAGTTTTCTATAACTTCATCCTTACAAGCTTTAATAAATTCTATTGCTGGAGTTATATCTTTATTTAATAGATCTAACACCCTATTATTATACTTTTCTATAAGTGGTGGTAGCTGAGGAATCCTGTTATATGGCTCTTTCATCCTTAAAATACCATATAGTTCTTCTACTAGTCCTTCTATTTCAGAATCATATATAAATTCCTTATTTTCTTCAAAGGAATTAAGGATGTCTATAGCAGCATCAAAGATTATTCTCTGCTCTCCCTTTTCATTTAAGTCAACTGTATTGTTTTCTTTTCTATAAAAAAATCCCTTTATATTATCAATATAATCTATATAGTCTAGGAATTCTTCTTCTAAATCATAGACATACTTAAAAAATTCTTGGATGTCATCTATATTAAGTAGACCTTGAAATAACTTTTCACCTAGAAATACTATTTCTTTTCCAGGATAACCTTTATTTATTGAATAATTAAAATTCATATCCTTAATTTTCTTAAGTTCTTCTTTGCCTAATTCTATGAAATACTTCATTAGAAGTTCTTCATCATTAGGTATAGAGCTTCCTCCAAAGAGTTCTTTAATTAACTCCCTAGCTGCATCTATATATTTACTAGGTACCTTTTCTCTACTAATAACTATAACCTTTTCTTCATACTCTCCCTTAACTAGGTAATCTACTATATCATTGCTATTAGAAGACACTACCTCATTAGCATATATAATACTTATATATTGCTTTTTAAATAGCTTCAGGAGTATACCTTGAATATCTAGCTCCTTCCAACCATAGGGGGCACTTGTAAATCTAGTTAATATGCTTTTCACCGTTAATTTAATACTTCTCATGGTACTAGTTAATATATAATTATTTACTTCCTCCAAGGCTAATTTATTTGCCTCATTAGCTTCTATAGTTCTTTGGCTAGTATCAGCTTCCACTATATTATATAGTTCCCTACTATTATCTATAAACTCTGTAATGTAGTTTATTTTGTTAAACCTTGAATCTACAAGGGTTCTTAATCCCTCATTGATTCTACTCACCAAACCTTTTACCTTAATATTTAAAAGAGAGCCACTTACATATATCTCTGACCACCTTAAAGCTTCCTCTATTAAGAATTTAGCCCTTTTTAACCTGAGTTCTCTTTCCTTTGTTTTTTTAGTCTTAATATCCTCCATGTGAATAGTTGATATTAGGGTACCTTTAAGCCTTAAATATCCCTCTATTTTAAGCATATTTTCAATTTCCTCTATATAATTATCCTGGTTTGATATATCAATTATCACATTATTTTCCCTATCAGATAATTCCTTAAGATAATTTTTACTAACCCCTTCTACTAAATTATAATTAGCAGTTATAATCCTAATTCCTATAGGATTTTTTTTAGACCCTCTTACCTTTTCATCTATTAACTTATTAAAACTAAAGGAATAAATTTTAGAATAGGCAAACTTAGAATTTTCATATATATGTTCAAAAACTATCTCACCTATCCTTTGAGCAATCTCTCCACTATCGATTGTCATATTTTTTATCTCTTTATTTACCTCTTGTTCCTGAATTGTTAAAAATACAAATTCATCACCATTTTTTTCAACCAAAGTTTCTCTGATAAGTTTACTTAATGACTCTTGCACCTGCTCCTTAACTTCTTTCTTTGAGGCTTCTATATTATCTATTAAAAGAGTAGATAAGTTCTCAATATTACACTTTATTCCCCTAGCATATTTTATAAGGAATAGTAATTTAAGGACTTTAACATCATAGCTATTTAGCTTTTCATTATTTTCAGCATAACCAATAACTGTTCTAATAGAAGGGTCTAAAAAGGTCTCTATAGTACTATAAAAAGCTGAGAATGGAACTAAGGTTCCTATGTTTTTGTCCATATACTCCACTGCAACTTGCTTATACGCTCCCAGTAAACTTCTCTCTCCTTTAGACAAGCTTCTTCCAGCTACTCCATGGTTTCTTATGCCATTAAAAACATGTTGTAATAAGTTAAACTGATAAGGTACAAAGGGATAAACCTGTGCAAAATTATCCATGTCCTTATATAATTTCATGTCCACAGTATCTGTAGTGAAGGTTAAAAGATTTCTAATAAAAGATTCTCTCTCCTCATATAGACTTTGTAGCATCTCCATTGCCTGAGTTTTTTTTCTCAAAATACGTTTTTTAATTACTTCATCCACATTAGCAGAAGATAATGACAATCTTGTATTAAACCTTCCTTGAATCTTAGAAAAGTCATTGACTTTACCTAAAGTAAACACATCTAAATCCTCTTGAGATGTAACAATAACCCAGCATCTACCTTCACATTTGCTACCTAAATCCTCCACCACTGTCTGAAGATTTAGCATAAGCTGAGTATCTTCTCCTAAATATTGGCCAATTTCATCTATTAAAAATACCACATGATGATTATTTCCCTTTAAATCACAATACTCCCTAACCCTAGAAGAAAACTTATCTATAGTTAAGGAATAATTTTCTTCACATTTGCTATACCAGTTTCTTGCAGCATCTTCACTCATCTTAGTAGCCTTTGTTAAAGCCTCTATTAAGGCATCCTCTTCATAATAAAAATCTTCCCTACCCTGAGTCCAAGGTTTTCCTGATATATGATGAAACACTTCTTTAAAATCTTCATATACCCCATCTTCAGTCATCTGTCTTTCCATATCAGCAATCCAAGGCATAGATCCACAAAAACCCTGCATTTCATTGAAAACCCTATTAAGTACATTAACAATAGCATCCCTAGGGGATTCTGAAGCCCGGTCAGACTTAGAATCTATATTAAAAAGGATAGTATCTGTAGATAGGTTCTTTATAAGCTCTATATTCCTTAAGGTAGAATCTTGTAGTTCCTTACTATAAAAATAATCTAAAGCACTTTTATTTCCTATGGTTTCATTAGATAAAACATAGGATAAAATCTTTAAAAAATGAGATTTACCGCTACCAAAAAATCCTGAAATCCATACTCCAATCCTATCAGTACTATCTAATATGCCTCTGCTATATGCCTGAAAGAACTCATTAAAATGGCGCCCTAGCTCATCAGTAACCACGTATTCTTCAAGTTCCTGCTTTATATTCTCCTGGTCACATTGACCTACCTTAATTACACCTTTTATATCTCTATTAATTTCTTTCTCAAATAAATCCTTTAACTTTATGTTCATTTTGATCCCCCTGGTTACTATTAACTTATTCCTAGACCTAGGTTATAAATAGGCTTTTTACTTAAGCCTTATGTAAACTTGCTTTAATATTATACCATATTACAACTAGCTGTAGACATGAATATAAAACATATATGAATCCTATGGTTAACAATGTAACTTTAAACATTATTTACATACTATATTGCATATGATTTAATATAAGAAAAAGAATATTTCCATACAACTTATGGAAAAAGAAAGGTGTACATGTATAGTTAATAAAAAATAATAAGGGGTGCATAAAATGATAGAAAAGGGATTAAATAATTTTTTTTGGGGATTCTTGTTTATATCTTTAAACTTTAGAATTTGTGGTTTTGATATACTCCCCGATGTAATTGGATTTATACTATTTGCTATGGCATTTAGTCAGCTTAAAGAGTATAGCCAGCATTTTTCAAAGGCTTCAACATTAAATATCTTTACCCTAATACTTTCTATTTTTTCAATATATGAAGTTAAAAACAATAACAGTGGTATCACCTTTGGAATTTTAGGACCATTTGGTATTCTAGTAGGATTAGCTTCCTTAATATTAACCTTATATGTAATATACAATTTATTCATGGGTATGAAAGAAATGCTTAACAATCATGATAAACATATGTTAGCTGAAGAAGCTGATGATAGATGGAGTCAATATAAAGCATTAACTATTGCAAGTATACTAGCTTTTATAGTAATATTTATACCTGTAATAAATATCTTATATGTGTTAGGGTTATTTATTTTTGGTATAGTTTTCTTAGTAAAAACCATGCAATATTTTAGTAGTTGTAAAAAAAGCTTTAGTGGATATAATTACTAAATATATACAAATCATGGTATTTACCTTAAATTAAAGTAAAACATCAAAGGATTAATTTACCATAAAAAAATATATTGTACATTAAACTAAAATATGATATTATAATCTCACACCAAGGAAATGACTAATAAATAAAAAGTTAAATTTCTGGAATATGCGTTAAGCTCTTATTTTGAACCTACATTTAATTTTAGGGAGTTCAATATTTAAATGAGGAAATGTACCTTCTTGTGAGTCCTTTTCACGGCATTGAGGGCGATTGAGACATCTGTGAGGACACCCACCTATCGTGAGATAGGCTTCAAAATTAGAGTACCGGTATTTTGGATTTTATATTAAAATTTAAGCCAAGCTTATAGTCTTAAGCATTGGCTTTTTGTTTTATCTGATAACTATCAGCTCTAATACTCCCATCTTCTTCAAAATGGGAGTAAAGAGCAGTTACGTCCCTAGATAACGATTTCTACAACTTTTCACTAATCTAATTACAGTTACCTATAGGTATTAATTTAAACTTACCCACAATTCCATAGCTTCATCACGGTTACTACTTAACTCTTCTTTTTTGCAGTATAACTTATTAAGCTCTTCATAATCCAACTTGTCATCAGTCATGGCAACATCAATATCCTTTATTTCATTTTCAAGGACTTCAATGATTCTTTCAACCTTAGCCTTTTCCACTTCCTTCTGTTTATCCTCATCAACCTTTTTAGGTTTCTTAACTTTTTCCTGTTTTATCACGGGCTCTTTAATCTCTTGTAGCTTAAGCTGTTCTTTTACATTTTTATAATAATCATAATTTCCAGGATAGCTTTTAAAACCATTGTCTTCAATGGCAATTACTCTTTCACTTATTTTATTAATAAAATATCTATCGTGGGATATGAAAAATATAGTTCCTTTAAAATCTTCTAGAGCTTCTTCAAAGTTTTCTATGGAGTCAATATCAAGATGATTAGTAGGCTCATCCAGTATCAATAAATTTACATCTTCATATAATAGCTTACCAAGTTTTAGTCTTATTCTCTCTCCCCCAGATAAATGCTTTACTTTTTTAAATACACTATTCCCATAAAACATGAATTTTGATAGATATTCACGTGCTTGACCTTGAAGTATTGAAATATCTTCTCTAAAGCACTCTAGTACAGTAAACTCCTCATTTTTAAAGGTGATTTTCTGTGGTAAATATGCAGCCATTACATTAGCACCTAATTCCACTACACCAGAATCTGGCTTTTCTTCATCTAAGAGCATTTTCAAGAAAGTAGTTTTACCACTACCGTTTGGGCCTATTAATGCTGCTCTTTCACCGAAATGAATCAATAAATCTACATCTCTTAAAATAACCTTATCATCAAAAGATTTAGAAAGTCCTTCAGCTTTAATTGTCTCATTACCAGATCTTTCACCATCTTTAAAGTTAAGCTTCATATTCTTTTTTTCAAACTTTGGTTTTTCAGTTCTTACATATTGACCTCTGGTTCGATAAAATTTATTACTTTCAGTATCACTACTTTTCATCTTATCAAGCTTTTTTTGTAGACTAGCAGCTCGTTTAAAGAATTTATTATTATCTACCCTAGCTGCCCAATCCCTTAACTCCTTTATAGCATTCTGTACATTCTTAATCTCCTTTTGCTGCTCCTTATATTGGTGAAATTGTTCAAGGATATTCTCTTCTTTTTCCTTTGAAAAATCAGAATAATTTCCTTTATAAGTCTTACTTTCCATATCCTCTATTTCTATAATCTTTGTTACCACATTATCTAAAAAGTATCTATCATGAGAAACAATAATTACAATACCATTGTAGTTTTTTAGATAAGCTTCAAGCCATTCAGTCGATTCCATATCCAGATGATTTGTAGGCTCATCTAGTAGTAATATATCTGGGTTATCTATGAGCAGTTTGCCAAGGACAACCGTAGTTTTTTCACCGCCACTTAATAAATTAAATTCTTTATTTAAAAAGTTTTCATCTAATTTTAACCCCGTACAAATCCTACTTAATTTTTCTTCTGTATTATATCCATCTTTAACTTCATATAATTCAACTAATTGGCTATACTGCTTTAAAGCTTTTTCTAAATTATTATCTTCTAAAAACTTCATTCTTTCTTCTAATTCACGCATTTTATTCTCTATGCTATAAACTTCTTCAAAAGCTAATTTTAGAACATCAATAACCTTTATGCCATCTTCATACTTAGGAATTTGCTCAAGATATGCACAAGTAGCTTCTCTAGGCTTACAAATAAAACCTTCATCATATCCTGGACTTGTAGCTCCAGGATACCCAATACAATAATTCATTGGTAACACTCCTGCTATTAACTTAAGAACAGTACTCTTTCCACTTCCATTAACCCCTACTATACCAACTTTTTCTCCTGAATAAATCTGAAAGGATATATTTTTAAGAACAAGAGTTGCATCCATATATTTTTTTACACCATTTAATGTTAATTCGAACATAAAAATTCCTTCTTCCATCCATAATTCTAATTATGCATTTCATGGATAGGCACAAAAACACCTTAATTATTATAACTTTTTATTATTTAAAAATAAAAAACTGTAAGAAGATGGTTTCTTCTTACAGTCAGAAATACTCTAATACTATTATAATTTACTTAAACAAGATATAGGTTAAAAACATATTATTATGCTATATATCCCATTATATAACTTTTCAAAAGCTTTTTCTCCAATAGTTAAAGCTTATTGAAATATTATAAATTACAGTATTTAATTTCAATAAAGTAAGTTACCTTCTAAATGCCTTATTCCATAAAGAGCACAACAATAAAACCTAAATATAATTAGGTAAATTAAAACTCATTATAAAATATATTAATTATTAAATTAAAATTAATATTAGCAAATAGCTGGTTTCATAACTTACTTCCTCCTCTTGGCGTTTTTTTTTATTATACCATTTTTAATATATTATGTAAATACATTTAAATAATGGAGATTGTATTGCTTTTAGATTTATATTTCTATAATTTCTCTTCATGATAAAAAAAATTGTAAAATTCTTGTTTTAAGTTTATTAATTCATTAAAGGATCCAGATTCTTTAATAACACCAGATTCTAAAAAAACTATTTTATCATAATACATTAAATTATTTTTTTGTAACTTGTGTATTATTGATATTACCGTTATAGGCTCTTTTATAACATTTTTATCAATTATACTTGAATTATAGTTATCCAAAGCTGATGTGGCTTCATCTAATATTAATATTTGAGAATCAACTAAAAATACCCTTGCCAATGCAATTCTTTGTTTTTCCCCTCCAGATAAATTGCATCCATTTTCACCTACATAGGTATCTAATCCTAATTCAAGTGAATCTATAAAAGATTTTAAATTTGCTTTTTCAATTGAATCTAATACTTTTTCCATAGGATAATCTAAAAATAGTGTTATATTATCTTTAATGGTACCGTCAAATATATAAACATTTTGATTTATTGTAGCTATATTTTTTCTTAGACTAGATTTAGAGATTTTATTAATATTTATATCATCTATTTTTATGCTTCCTTCATAATCTTTGTAATAATTTTGAATCAAATTAATTAGTGTTGTTTTACCACTACCACTTTTACCAACTATAGCAATTTTCTCATTTTTTTTAATCCGTAGAGTAATATCATTAATTACATATTTATCATCATATCTAAAAGAAACATTTTCAAGTGAAATATCTTTCTCAAAGGTATTTATATGGTTAAATCCCCTGTCCTTATTATTACATGATCCATTGAAAATTAATTCAACCTTATTCTTTACCAATTTAATGGACTTTATAGTGTTAATAGAATAAGCCAAATTAAGTATAGGCATACATAATGCATCTGCTAAATATGTTGCAGCAACAAAGGTTCCAATGGTTGCTTGTCCTTTTATTATTAGATATGCCCCTATTCCAACTATAGCAATGTAAGTTGTATATGAAACATACCCACATAATATATTAACTAGGCTTTCTATTTTAACATAATTAAGCTTACTATCTTCTACAACTTTATTCCTATTACTAAAATTTTTTATAAAAACATTTTCAGCCTTAAAATTTTTTATAGTTTCCATTCCCCCAAAAATATCTTTACTTTTTAATACTAGTGTTGATAAATTATCAGAAATTTTCTTTTTTCTGTGAGAAACTATTTTTTCAAATATACGAGGAATAAAAATAGGAATCATACAAATTATAAGTATACTAAACCCTATGTACATACTTAAAGTAAGCAGTCCTGTTAATGCAAAAACTACTTGTATAGATGCCTGAATTATATCTAAGGTATTGGTGAAATAGTCTTCTTCCAATATCTCCATATCATTTGTAATTAGTGATAAATATTCCGATGCATTTTGTTCATTAGGTTGATATTCATCATTATTAACAATAGTTTTTATCAAATCATTTTTTAAAGAAAACATGACATCAGTAACAAATCGACCACACATTATCTTTCTAGCAAATTCTAATATCATTAATATAAATAAAAATATTAGTGCAAATAAAATATTCTTGCCCAAGTTATTTAAATTTTTTAAAGAACTCACATCCCCCAAATTTTTTAAAACAAAAGCAAATAATGTGTTAAATAATGCCGTAGAAGTTATGAAGAATATTGTTATACTCAATAAAAACTTCTTATTCTTAAAATATTTACTCATAGCTAGCACCTTTCATTAATGGATTTTTAACTAAGTAATAGTTCAATTTTTTCATCTTAATATCTCACTTGCCTTATAGATAATATAAGAGTATTCTTCATTAACCTTAAGTAAAGGTTATTTTCACTTTGCGTTCATTAAATATTTGTCTTTCGTTATTTCTAAATGGCATACACCATTTTCAACTTTTACTTCGATAAATCCAGCATGTTTATGTGAAGCAACAGCAGATTTTCTCTCAATTTCAAAATCATTATGCAATACATTGATTTTACATTTCTCAAAGGCATGTTTTTCTAAAAGTTTAAGAGACTCAACACTATAACCTCTTCCTCTGTATTTAGCTTCTATAACGATTCCAATAAAGTGCTTGCCTTCTTTTTCATTAAAGTGAAAATTAACTTCCCCAATTGGTATATTATCATCAATTTTCTTGATGTATGCATAATACCTATCAGGCTCGTGTCCAAACCAGTATGAATACCAACTTTTCCATTCAAATTTAGGAAATCTTATACAACCTGTTTCATTATCATAATTTTTAAAATTAAGCTTGTATCCTTTGTTATAGTACATTGTTTCAGGTTGCGATAATAATTTTTCTCTATAACCCATTTCTTCTAATCTGGGAACTTGTAAATATAATCTATCTGACATAAATAAATCTCCTTTCGAATTTATAGAAAAAAAAATGATCTCTATTTTGCATTATCCTACAATTACTCATTTGTAAATTCAACCTACTAACTCATTGATAAACAATTTCATGTCACCTTCAAAAATAGATATCCCCTGAAACCCGCATGGCGACAACAACTAGTTTAATAGTTAAATATTTCTATAGTTAAATAGGTTCATATTTTTATATTTAAATAGTTCTCTATATACATTTTTACCTATGTAAATAGTTAAGTATATACCTAGATGTGTTCTAAATTAGGTAAAAGTATAATTTTTTTATTTTAATATATCAATTGACTTATAGACAAGATAAGAAAAATATGAAGTAATTAGATTTTAACTTGTCATTTGAAAACCGAGCAATACTGTGAAATAGTTATCTGATATATAGTTTAAAAATATCCTTTTAGTATTAGTTTACTTTAGTCCAAATTAAACACTGCACATATAAGTAATCCTATTTCACAAATCGAAAATAATTGAGCACAAAAATAAGTTTTATAGAAATCATCGGACTGTCGTTTTTCAAGTAAATATATAAAAAATATCATTAATGAAAATATAATGCCTATAATTAAACCAGATATGCCTTCATTTTTAAACGAAAACCAAATACCATTTTGCATTCCATATTTCGTAAAATAATAAGCAAATGTGGGAATGGCAATTATATTTGTTGGTATGAATACTTTCAATTTAATAAATGGTGAAATAAATGCTAAAAAGAATATTGCACCTAGTATAGCAAGGAACAACAAGATATCTTTAAAAGGAAACCCTATAACTTTTCCTGCCTTTTCATTATTACTGCCCAAAACGATTTTCTCACAATAAATTGCTTTATGGGTATGGGTTAGATATCCTATTTTATAAAAATCATATTTACTTACACCAGATGAAAAGAAAAATTCAACCTCTTCTCCTGTAGACAGATAAACATAGTCTGTTGGGTTTTTGCTATAATGTTTTATTTCTACTACTTCCCCAGTGACATAATTTAGTTTTCCAGTTATTAATTGAGGAATATCAAGAAAGTTCGGTTTAAGAAAGTAAATTGTTATGCCCATAACGATTATAAACCAAATAACTTTCCATGGACTAACCTTACTTATATCCCATCTTTTTCTTTTAGAAAAACTTTCTAAATAATTATATCTATGTTTTTCTTTCGTTGCATTTTTTTTAATGCCTAAAAGCCAATTAGAATTTAGTGCTATTATAAGTCCTATTATTAACCAGAATATGATTCCAATTATAAAAAAACATGTTTGAAACATCCTCATTCTTTTACCACCTTAAAATTTTCAATATATATTAGGGTTTATTCAATGTATATCGCTCTTATTTAATTGAATAATGTTCGTACTAATTTACAATTTTCATTTATAAATATAGTTATACAAACTAAGTATTGTAACATAATTACAATACTTAGTTTGTTATATTAGAACTATATTAGTGATAAAAGCTATCTGCCAGCTCTATACTCTCACCTGTGAGGGGATTTATTGAAAAATATCTTAGATTATCATTAATGATTATTTCATAATAGTAGAATTTATTATTTATAAATAAAGATTTAGGGAAAGGTTTATGAAAAGGGGTGACATCAATTGTATAAACATAATCCGCCTCAACTAAAAACTTTATACTATCATCTTTATTTAAGGATTCTTCTAAAATTGTTTTCCCTTCTACGTAGGTATATTTAGGTAATGCAGCAGGTATCGACATAGCAATTAATATACTAGAAATACTAATAATTATTGTAGATATCTTTTGTCTGTTGATTATTTGAACTTTAGTATTATTACCAGTTAAGTTAAACCACCACAATACTTGAAATGGGATAAGTATTGTGAAAAATCCATAACTTATAACTGTTTCATACTTAAAGAATACCATTACAAGAATTGAAATTTCAATTAAACACAATAAAATAATCCCTATTCTTATAAATAGCTTAGCTTTAGGATTTTTAAAGATATTCATAACTACCTCCAACATGTTATTTTCCTTCAATTAATTATACAGTCGTAAACTTATTATAACATAATTACAATAATATGTATGACTATATATTAAAAAGCACCTCTTCTTCTATAAGTCCGTCTAATGTGTCTTTTTGTACAGCAATGAAGCCGTTTCCTCCATTCTCTATTTGAAAGGCTGCACTCATAACTGCAACATACAATTTAACCCGTTTAACCTCTTCTTCAGTATACTGATTATTATCATTCTGTATAGGGTTAGTAGTTCCCTTGCAAATGGAAATATTTGACTTTGCATGTGATACATATATACCTACGGCTATAACTCCAATAATGCACAGAGCTAAAATACCTATAATAATTTTTTTCATTGATGTTAACCCCTTTCATATATATAACATTTAAACTTATACCATAAATAAATCTAAATTATATACGAATTTAAAAGGTCACTAGTTCTCAATAGGTTACAAATTGCATAATATATTTGAATTACAAAACAAAAATACCGCATATTCATATTGAATAATACGGTATTATGTATACATTATTTAATTAAATATTTGTTACGCTATTTAAGAATATTGAGGATTAAGAATTAATTTATTGCACTGTTTTCATTGCTCTCATAGAGTTTAGTACTGCAATTAGTGTTACACCTACATCACCAAATACAGCCTCCCACATAGTTCCTAATCCAAGAGCTACAAGTATTAATATTATTGCTTTAATACCTAAAGCAAAGATAATATTTTGCATAACTATTGCTCTTGTTTTCTTAGCTATTTTTATTGCAGATGCAATCTTTGAAGGTTCATCAGTCATTATTACAACGTCAGCAGCTTCTATTGCCGCATCTGATCCAACACCACCCATAGCTATCCCAATATCTGCTCTTGCTAAAACTGGAGCATCATTTATTCCATCACCAACAAATATTAACTTGCCTTTAGAGGATTTTTCTTTATCTAATGCTTCTACTTTTTCAACCTTTTGATCTGGTAATAACTCTGAATAAACTTCATCTAACCCTAATTGCTTGGCAACTTTAGTTCCAACAACTGTATTATCTCCTGTAAGCATAACAGTTTTTCTAACACCAATTTCTTTTAAAGCTTTAATTGCCTTAGCTGAATCTTCTTTCACTTCATCTGAGATAACTATATATCCTACATACTCTTTATTAACAGCGACATGCACTACAGTTCCTATAGTATCAACTTGTGCATAGCATATATTTTCTTTATTCATTAACTTATAATTACCTGCTAAAACTTCTTTTCCTAAAACAGTGGCTTTTACACCATGTCCTGAAATCTCTTCATAATTTTCAATTGATTCATTTGCTACTTCCTTACTATATGCTTTAACAATAGAAGTTGCTATTGGATGATTAGAAAAGCTCTCAGCAAAGGCTGCATAAGTGATAAGTTCATCTCTTGATACATTGCCTTGAGGTTGTATTTCTGTCACCTTAAATACACCCTTAGTTAATGTTCCAGTTTTATCAAATACTACAACTTCTACATTATTTAATGCCTCAAGATAGTTTCCACCTTTAACAAGTATTCCATTTTTTGAAGCTCCACCTATACCACCAAAGAAACCAAGGGGAATAGATACAACTAAAGCACATGGGCAAGATACTACTAAAAAGGCTAATGCTCTATATATCCACTCTGAGAAGGTAGCTCCACTTATAAATAGTGGTGGTAATACAGCTAATGCTAATGCAGAGAAAACCACAGCAGGTGTATAATATCTTGCAAATTTAGTTATAAAGTTCTCTGTGGGAGCTTTTTTACTACTTGCATTTTGAACTAAATCAAGTATCTTAGCAATAGTAGAATCTCTAAATTCTTTTTCTACTTCTATAGTTAATAGTCCATTTTTATTAATAACGCCACCTAGTACAGCATCTCCTATTTCTACCTCTCTAGGAACTGATTCACCAGTAAGTGCAGAAGTATCTACCATAGAATTTCCTTCAATTACTTTACCATCTAGAGGAACCTTTTCCCCAGGTCTTACAACTATAATATCACCTATATTAACCTCTTCTGGTGATACCTTTTTAATATCACTACCAATTTTTAAGTTCGCAAAATCCGGTCTTATATCCATTAATTCTGCTATGGATTTTCTTGAGCGATTTACAGCCATACCTTGGAATATTTCACCTAATTGATAGAATAGCATAACTGCTACACCTTCTGGGAACTCACCAATAGCAAAAGCTCCTATAGTAGCTATACTCATAAGGAAGTTTTCATCAAAAATTTGCCCTCCTCTAATATTTTTCAATGCTCTTAATACAACTTCTCCACCAACAAGGAGATAACTAACTAAAAACAATGATAACTCAACATAAAAATTAAATTTAAAAGCTGTAGCAATGGCAAAAATTGCTGCACCAACTCCAAGTCTTACAAATTCCTTTTTGCTATTTTCATGCTCATGATCATGATTATGATCATGGGATCTTTGCTTTCTGTTCTGATTTCCTTCTTCAACATATACTTTTACATCAGGTTCAATCCTTTTAACAATTTGTTTAACCGATTCAACAATGTTATCTTTATCGCTATTGTTTTCCACTTCTAGAATAAGTTTTTGAGCTACAAAATCAACTACAGCACTACTAACATTAGTAATATTTTGAGATTCTTTTTCAATCTTTGATGCGCAATTTGCACAGCATAACCCCTTAAGAATTATTACTAATTTATTTGATTGAGATTTTATTTGTAATGATTTATCTTCTTTAACGTCATGTTTTAAAACTTTATTACTCATTCCCATGCCCCCTAAATTCCTTATTTCTCATATAAATGTTCTAATCCTTGATCAAATATCCCCTTAACATGATCATCATCTAAGGAATAGTATACAACCTTACCTTCTTTTCTATTCTTAACCAACCTAGTTTGTTTAAGAACTCTCAACTGATGGGATATTGCTGATTGATTCATTCCAAGTAGCGCCGCAATATCACAAACACACATTTCTGATTGGAATAATGCACAAATTATTTTTATTCTTGTACTATCTCCAAAAACCTTAAATAAATCTGCTAATTCATATAAATCTTCTTCATCTGGAATAGTTTCCTTTACTCTCTTAATCACATCTTCATGGATAGTATTACAATTACAGGTACTAATTATTTCATTTTCGTTATTCATTTATATATCACCTCATTAGAATGTATGCACACATGTTCATATGTTTATATATTCAGTATATGTATCTTCTTCATATTTGTCAAATATTTTTATTATAATTTTAAAAATATTTTTCAAAATAAAAGTGGCTGTATATTTATGTTATATGAAAGATTTCTAATACAGCATTATTCAATTTATAAAGATCATATTTTACTAATTGATTTGCATTATCTTCAAATTTAATAATATATCTAAATTGAGAAATAAAAAAACTACCGTAAAATTCAATTTTGAATAATACGGTAGTTTAGAGAATCATAAAAGTGCTATATATCCTTTAAAGAAGATACTCTTGGTAGTATAGAGCGACCATTCCACCTATCACCAATGCCCAGCTCTTTTGGGGTGACATTTTGGTAGCTTCCATTGATACCTTGTATATGTATGCCCCCATCTTTGTTAATTGTAACAATGGCATATAGCCCCTCATTATATAATACTAAGTCTTTTATAAAGGG
Source organism: Clostridium sp. UBA5988 (assembly GCF_002435615.1). Taxonomy (NCBI): domain Bacteria; kingdom Bacillati; phylum Bacillota; class Clostridia; order Eubacteriales; family Clostridiaceae; genus Clostridium; species Clostridium sp. UBA5988. Next base: position 139,818 of record NZ_DJBA01000030.1, read on the forward strand.
GTAATCTTCATGTATTTCCTTTGAGTAAGAGAAATGCTCATATTCAGGGCCAACCCATATATATGACATAGCATTAAGACCAAAGTAATATGTTTGTCCTATTTTTTCAAGAGAATCTCCATGGTCATGACCATTTACGCATAAAAGCACCTTTTTTCCTGTATCATTTACTCTGTTTATCAAATCTCTAACTTCACCCTTGTTATATACTCCTCTTTTAGCAAATTCATTTTCAAAACTATGGTGTGAAAAAATAATGTAATACTCACTATCATCATTGAACTGCTCTTCCATCCAATTAAATTCATAATCTGGAAGAATTGGATATATATCTTGTGTTTTATCATAGTTTCTCTTACAATATGGTATATATCCATTATCAGTTTTTATAAAACATGTATCTAATACAATGAACTTAATCTTGTCCATTTTAAATGAATAATAACTATTGTCCATTTTTAAAAACTTCATAACCTCTTCTCTTGGGAATGAATCAGAATCATGATTACCAATGGTATGATAATAAGGCTTCCCTATACTGTCAAGGATATCAAGTAAAAATTGATTTTCTTCTTTAGGCATACAAAAATCCCCAAGTTGAATAACAAAATCAATATCTTGATTCTTTACATTAGTAATGAAGTGTTCAAGCCTTTCATAACCATCATGGATATGATCATAATGCAAATCAGTAAATACTGCAAATTTAACGCTATCCATCAATATACCTCTTCTCATAGTTAATATAAAATTTCTAAATAATAATATCCAAATATAAAGTAAGAAATTTAACCTTAATTTGTTCATTAAAAATAAAGGAATTATGTTTTATATTAAATATGGTAAAACTTCTATATACTCTAAATCGAGAGAATCATTTATAAAATCTCTTAAGAGCTTTAAATGACCGGCACCATATAAAACTAATATACGGTCGTCATCATTACAGATATGCTTTAAGTTAGAAAAAATATGAAGATTTCTTTTATACCATGAAGCAACGAAGTCAATCCCTATAGAGTCATCTCCTATTTCAATATCATTAAAAGGTAGGAATGATGTTACATGTTGGAACTCATTAAACTCTTTACTATTAAAAGATTTATATATATCTTCAATGGTTGTTTCTTCTGTAAATAATCCATAGTATTTATTTGCAAATTTCATAAATGACTCATTAAGATTCTTGTATAAATCATGATTTTCCTTAGCTTTCTCAAATACAAGAGGTTGAGTCCAACCATCATAATAATCAATACCATATATATAATTTAATTTATTGTATTTCGCTATATCAAAAGCAAATTTAATACGTTCATCTACAGCATCATTAATGCTATAATCTGCTCCTCTTATACCGATTTCAGCTAATCTCTTACTTAAATCTAAATTAGATTTATATAAAAATTCTTGAAAGAGTTTATTATATTGCTCCTCTTCACTAGGCCTTAGTTCAACACATAATTTATTTGGATTAAATTTAGATATTTTCTTTATAATTTCTTTTAATTCATTCTGGCGTATGTCATCTTGAATTTTAATAATGTTAGTACTCTCTTCAGTTTTAAAATGAAATGTACCTAAAATCATAATTTTTGCTTTGTTCATATATCCTCCTTCATATCTCAATATAGAGTTATGTGATAATCGCCAGGTGAAATTCCTTGCAATTATTCATTTACAGTTACTATACTTTAAATGTGTTTCTAAAATTTATATTTAAAATATTCTCTAATGAAGTTAGCCATAGGATTTTCTTCATCTTCAAAGTGGAGCAAAGAACTTCATTCATTATAACATAATTAGTATAAATTGTATATTAAAGCAAAAATGGCCTTGATTTTTAATCAAAGCCATTAAATAATTTATTCTTTAAGTATCCCAACTTTAGGTAATTTATCAAGTTTAGTCATTACATGACAAGCCTTAAATTCACTGGTTAAATCTTGACCTGCAGTATTACCAAAGTGTTTTCCACCTGCCCACTCTGCTACTTTACTCACATCATATACTATTCCTTCAATTGCAACATAAGCAGGTTTCCCATTACTTCCATCAAACTGTGCTAATTCCTGTAATGTAAATTCTTTCTGTTGTCTATAGTAATTATGTCCTATAAGTTCTTCAATAGTTTTTAAATCAAAATAAAGTGCCATATATACCTCTAAAATATTTATATATATAGCATATGATTATACTTGAGAAGTTGTTCAATTAATTGCTTTTTTAAATATATTGATCAATAGATTGAAACCTAATCATCTAATATGCCTTTATTTCTTATTTATCTAATGAAACATCTGTAGACATTTATTTATGGGAATCATTTCTACAAACAATATTTGAATAATAATTAGCCTATTACAAATAATAAATTTTGTACTATAAAACTATTTTAGGAGGACTATATAATGGGAATAGTAACTAATTCAACAGACAAATTTCAACCATGTATTGATGAATGTAACAAATGTGCACAGGCATGTCATGAGTGCTTTACAGCATGTTTAAACGAGCCTGATGTTGCAGCAAGAAAGAAATGTATAAGCATTCTTACTGAATGTGCATGTATGTGCCAAATGTCATCAGCAATGATGTCTATGAATGGCCAATTTACAAAAGAGCACTGTCAACTTTGTGCTACTGTTTGTGATAAATGTGCTCAAGAATGTGAAATGTTTAAAGATGACCATTGTCAAAAATGTGCTCAAGAATGTAAAAAATGTGCTACTGAATGTAAAAACATGGCTAGCATGTAATAACCTATAATATAGAAGCCAATAGTGTTATACTACTGGCTTCTATACTATTTAAAATTAGCTTTAGTGAAAAAGGCTCATTAATACTATGCTAATTACACTTCTCAACTCCATCTTACAAATAGTACATCATTTAAGAAAATTGTTCATCAAAATTTTAAGTTTGATACTTCTTTTTACTTATAATTTTCTTTTAAATAAGACCTCCAATTACCTTCAAACTCTATCATATTAGTTCCAATTATTTTTTCTAAGTTAGTTGGGGTTTTAAGTAGTGATATTAAAGTATCATAGCCATAGTTTTTAACAATATATTCAATAGCAGTATAGGAAAAAGCATATCCGCCAGTTGCAGAAAAGTTTTCGGGTGACATTTTAGATAAGGATGGTATTTCATTATTATTCACCTTTTCTTTAATTGCAACTCTTGTATTATCAGACATTTGCTTTGCCTCATATACGGCTGTACCTTCATTTAACCACAAAGGAATGCTATCTAAATTAGAATTAATACTACTTATAGCAACATGTGTAAATTCATGTACTACCACTTGTTTTAAAGTCTCATAAGTATGTTGCTTACCAGGATTTAAAGGTGATACCATTTTAATTTTGTTTCCCCAGCCAGTTCCAACTACCCAGTCGGGTGCATTTGGTGAACCTATAGAATTATGATACGAATTAATATCAGGATAAATCTCTATTATAATTTTATCTTTTAGATTAATATTCAAGTCTTTAGAAATTCTACTATAATTATCTTTAAGCACTTTAGCTAAATCATCTAAACAATCTTTATCTTGATTAAATGAATAGAATTTGAAATTTTCATTCTCCATCTGTAGTTTAAAATTATCATCACTATCATTATTAGGTGATATATTCTTACTACAACCTATGAAGGTTAGAATAAAAAACAAAGAAATAAGTAAAGTAACAAATTTTCTCATACACCCCTCCCCAATTATCTATCATTTATTGCACCATTTTTTACAATTATTCATTTGAAAATTCAACCTATTAACTTATTTATAAACAATTTCATGTCACTTTCAAAAATAGATAATCCCCTGAAACCCGCATGTATACAACAAATAGTTTAATAGTTAAATATATCCATAGTTAAATAGGTTCATATTTTTATATTTAAATAGTTCTCTATATTCATTTTTACCTATTTATATTTAAAACTAGGCAAGGATATATTTTTTTATTTTAATATGTCACATGACTTATAAGCAATATCAGAAGAATACGAATTAAAATCAAATATAAATAATCTTTTTTTATCCTATTTCACTTCTGTTCCACCCCATTCAATAACGGTAAATCCCTTTCTTTCAAAAGATTTAATTTCTTGTTCTTCTATTTCTATAGGTTTATCTAATGATTTAAAGAGCATCATTACCCTTAATATTGAATCTGGCTTTGGAGTTATATTAAGCTTAGCTAGATTTTCATACTCTTCCCCTGCAAAAGTAATCAGGTTGTATTTATTCTCTTGCATAATTGGTAGCCAATACACTATAAATTCGTTATATTCCCTTGGAGTTAACCCCATGTATTCAAGCTTTTCTTGCAGAAATTCTTCAGTATCTTCTCCTTTTACAACAAACCCTTTTGACATATCCCATTGATTTTTAGAAATCCCTTCCCAATATAAATAAGAATATTCTCTCTTATCTTCAATATTAGTTAAGGTACCATCAGGCTCTGCTATTACATTCCAACCATCTTTGTACTCTGGATAAGTACAAGTAAGCTCTCCGTTATAATCTAGTTTAACGCTAACTGATTGTTCTGAAGTTGGATACAAATAAATTACAGGTTTCTTAGTCATCTTATCATTTTCACAACCTGTAAATGTTATTAAAATAAGAGATAGTAATATAATAAGAAATTTTGCTTTATTTGTTTTCATATTAACCCCCTAAAAACTTTTTTAATTATATTATTAATTTTTAAGATATGGTAAAAATATGTCATTACACCAACGTTCCATTGATTTCTCAATCCATGGCTGATTATAAATTTTTTCATGTTGACAGATGATAAATAATAGTACCTGTAAGCTTAAACATGTTTGAATAGCTTTTTCATCAACCTTTATACTGCAATAGGATTTATAACCCTTCAAAATTTCTTTATTTAATTTGTCATTATTGATATGACTGAATATTGATGCTATATCCATTTCTGGAAGGCAATATCCTGACAATGAGAAATCAATTGGAACTATTGCTTCATTACATAAAAGGAGATTTGATTTCCCAAGATCAGCATGAACAAAAGAAAATCTATTTTTATCTTTATCCATCTTCATTTTAATTTTTAATAAAGTACCTATAATAATTGCTCCATGCTCCTTATCATAATGCTTAGCTGCTATTGCATACCTGGCCTCTTCCAATAATTTATCAATCATTTCTGCTCCATATATATATCTATTTTCTATCTTTACCTTACTCATAGATTTATGAACACTACCAATCATCCTTCCTAGCCTCAAGGCTAATTCATTGGTAATTTCCACATTTTCTAAAGTCTTACCCTTTACCCATTCCAAAGCAGTAACCAGACTTCCATCCCTTAATGATGTATGAATATTGCTAATCTTTATTAAATAATAATTTAGTAAACTAAAGTATATATCTATAGCATCTATATCTTTCTTTAATATCAAAACCTGCATTCAACACAAAATTTAATTCATCGCTATTATCTTCATCAACGAAATATAATATTTCTTTTACGGAACCAAATTCATTATATAATTCCATGAGCATTTCATTGATTAAAATACTTTCAATACCTTTATTTTTATATTCATTGTCAATAAATAAACCAACAACGTCTGATAAGTCTTTGTTACCCTTAGTAAAAATGCTTCCATGAATCTCTTCGTCTTTTCTAAAGACAAGTACTCGAAAATAATCCATATCATTTTTCAAATTTGTGCTATTGTAATAAATTCCTAATGGAATAGCATGTTTATCATGAAATATAGCATATTCTTCAAAATTATCTTTAGTAATTTTATCTACGCTATCATGCCTTTGATTCCAATGAGTTTTTAAATTATATAAGTTTGCCACAATACTAGATTCGATACATTCTATATTCTTTTTCTTAAAATATTGGTTTGCATTTTCGTTAGAAAATGGTACCCCTATAAATAGCTTATATCCAGACAATTCCTTACTTATGTAATGAATCATTTCATCTGCAACTTGGCGGTAATCTTCTCTTATTAAAAACTGTAGTGTTTGTGCATATTTTTCATCAGGTATCCAAAAATAAGTGCAGACGCCCCATAGTACATCATTTTCATAATAGGCTATTATATTACGATTCTTCTCATTTAGAGCCTTTTCAAGTTCTCCTTTAAGCTCCTCTATTGAGTTTATCCTTGGATAACTTGCATGTATATTGTCCTGACTTAATTCCCATATAAAATCAATTACTTCCTCAGATGTATAAACGTTTTTTATCATTTTTATCCCCCATTATTAATTATTTTGAAATCCTATTTAAATATATTTATTAATCTAAACCCTAATTTCCTATTGAAATGTCACATAAAAAATTGAAGGTGTAAATTGCTTGTTACTTCACTTGTAATATTAATATAATAGTTTCACTAATTCATTATAAGATGAACTACCATCAAGTATATTCTTATATGTGCTTATCCAGTAAGGTATCAATCCAGCTCTATGAGCTACTGCTTGTGAGGCAATATTAGATGATGATGCACAGTATATGGGTAAAATGTTTTTGCTCAATATTTTATGCATTAAATGATTTACAAGTACTGTAGCCAAACCACCTGTTCTATAATCACCTTGTACATCTATACCCATTTCCCACATATTATTGTATTCCTTTGATGCACCAGCAAGTCCTATGATTTCTCCATCTTTCATAGCAAAAAATACAATTGCAGTAGATGCATTTCCACATTCATCAAACTCTAATGAATTATTAAATCCTTTAATTTCTCTTAATTTATTTATCTCATTTCCTTCTAAATAGAAATATTCGTATTGTGGTAATAAATCACATAATTTCATCTCTTTCATATCAGGAATATAATAAATTGATTGACCATATATTAAAGGACATTCAAATACCTCATCTCTTGATTTTCCAACTAATAAAGTCTTCACATTTCCCATAATTTCATCTGAAGCTGATACAACAATTGTTTTTTCAATGCTCGTAATTTCCAAAAATGGATTTTGTTGAAATTCATTTAATTTAATTGGTTTATGAAAAATTAATCCATTATGATCAAAGATTTCTTGTTCACAATTTAAATGTTTTCCAAGATTCTCTTTCACAATTTTTTTAATTTGCATCTTATTCATTTATCTTATCTCCTAAGTTTTATCTATGTATTATACTAATTATAACATGATTTACAATATATTAAATTTATATTTTAAATAATAAAAAATTCAATAATATTACAGAAAAAAATACCGCATAACAAAAGTGAATAATACGGTATCATAAATAAACTATTTAATTATATATTTGTCATTTCATTAAAATCTTCTAATATGAAAATGTCTGCAGTAGTAGTAGTCCAAAAATTACTACTCCTGCTATACCAGAAAATCTATAGAAAAAAACTTTAGGGTCATCCTTATCTAATTCTTGTAGAATAAACAAAGTTCTAATAGTGTTCATAATTTTCAAAGGTTTGATAATTATAAATATACTTATTAATATCAATATAATACAAAGAACTTGCTCAAATAACATAAATACACCACCTGTAATTTTTAATCCACCTAATTATTTATTAATCTTTTTGTTTCTTTTAAGCTATTATCTATTTTCAAGTCTACTCTTTCACTTTTTTTATCCCCATTGTATTCAGTCCATTCTATTATAAAATAAGTATTTTCATTTATTTGTGTTAAGTAATCATCTTTAATGTGTTTTGGTAATTCACCGCTTCCACCTGAACCTGTACCCATCCCATTTTTAAAATCATTTCCTCCACATTCTTGAAATGATTCTTCTCCACCTATTAATATACAATATTCTAAAATATTAAATTCTTTTATATCACTCGTATTACCTAAGTATGTTACATTTGCATTCCCAGATTCACACCAATCATAATCAGCTAAAAAAGCAATTTCATAATCTTTAACTATCCAATGTTCACTTTGTCCACTCATTTTCAATAATAAGTTATAACTATTATTTTTATTTAAATATAATAAACCTACAACAATATTAGTAAATAATAATAATATTGTTATTATAATGTAAAACTTAACTTTCATATTGATTCTCCTCATATTACTTAATATTTATATCTTCAATTGCTGAGAGTGTGAATTAACTATACGCCCATATCATCTATAAGCCATGGTGAATTTTCATCTTTTCTTATAACAAAATACCACCAATCATATATCCCACTATTTTGGGGACTCGCTTCATCATTTTTATACTTTACTTTATACTTTACTTTGTAAACTTTAAGATTATTTTCTGTTGTTCCATTTATACTACCTCGTCCATTATGCAAATAACCTTCTTTAACTTTTTCGTCCATTTCCTCTTCAATATTTATTATCTTAGTGCTTTCCAAATTATCAAAGCCCCAAACTACATTTGGAGCGTTGAAATGCTCTGTTAAAGTAGTTAATAACTTATCTTTATTTTTTTCATTTTCATACTTAAAATAATTCTCTACTACAGTTTGAGCAGAATCACCTTTAGTATCAGTAGCCCTATTGCTCTCACTTGAGCAGCCGCCAAGAAGGATCAAAGTAATACTAATCATAATCATAGCATTGAACCTTATATTTCTCTTCATAATATCCCTCCTATGAATTAACTTTTCCTTATTCCCATTATAATACATTTTCATTTGCAACATAGTTACATATACTTATTGTAGCATAATTACAATAAAATGTATGTATATAAAAAAGCACCCCTACATAGAGATGCTCTAAAATAAACAGCCCTGATTTTTAATCAAAGCCGTTAAATAATTTTATTCCTAAATAATCCTGACAATCTTCTAAAACATACATTGGGTCTACAGTATGATAGATTTTATAATTTCTTATTAGGTGTTTAACGCCCTCTTCTCCTAATGTAGCTGCGATTTCCTCACCTGTTACCTTTGCTCTATTGCTCCAATCTTGTAAGCAATATCCTAGCCAATACATTCTTTCCTTTTCATAGGTTATTTCATCCTCATTGTAGACTCTTTCTTTAACCTTATTTTCTTCCATAAATTCTTCAAAGTAGTAATATTGACTTTGTGAATACCATTGAGGTTGATATATTTCAATACCTTGCTTATATTCACTATTTAAGGCAGTTAAAGTAAAATCTACTTCATCCATATTATATTCCACTGCTAACTTGAAGAATTGTCCAAGGTGTCTACAAGCCATTGAATATTCATCCATTAATATCAACTCCCTCTAACTCATCAAAATATTTACCTACCTTACCAAACTTTTGTCTTATAAAAGTCATCTTTTTATTCATTATATCTTTTTTAGCTCTTACTTCTTTAGAATAATATACTTTATCTAATTCATCTAATTGAGTAGCACTACTAAATTCCACTGCATCTATACCAGCTTGAGTCTTTATATTATATTGAACATCTAAATCCATTGAGTTTAGAGCATGAAGACAATGATCTATAGTTATATTATTATTAAAAAATAAATTTAAAGTATCAAACATTTTATCATCTGCAGTAGGACCAATTATAACATCATACTCATGAATATTTTCATATTTTTTATTTAGTATATGATTAATCTCATCATTTAATATAAGTCCTCTATTATAAGCTATAAACAATATCCAATGAATATCTAAATCAAAAGTTAATGAATTAAGACCATCTACATTGAACATATACTTATTAACATAGGATGGTTTATCTTTTTTACGAGTAGCCCAACTCTTAGCCATTTCTATATTAGTAGTTGCATAAAACCCTCTTCCAAAATCACTAAATTTTCTTCCACCCTCATAATTAGTTTTATCTATAATATTATCACTTCCATGATATATAATAAGTTTCATTTAATTCACTTCCTATTCACTGTAAATAACTTAGAATTACATTCCATTGTTTCCATTTGTACATTTATTGAAGTATGTCTGTAACAAACTGTGTAACTATTATAACATATAATACAAATTAAAGTTTCGATGTTTGGTTACTCTATTCTCAATATTGTATTTATCTAGTACTGATTGTTAAATAAAATCCTATAAACTACAATAGTCTATATTGGAACTCTATTAAGGAAATTGCTAACTAACGTATTATTACATAAATAAGTCCATTTCAAATTCAATTTCGTGTTTTAAGGGTATATCAAAGTCTCCAATCAAAGGAATTGTTGGTTTTAACTTTCTTGAAATATCTAATGCATTATGGTAAAGTTTTGCCATATCAAACAATTCCCCTCTAACAACCATGACAGTAGAAAACCAAGTTTTCAGACGATATTGTTTTTATGTCCATACTATTTTCTCCTTCTTATTTTTAATAAATGTTTGGCCGTATCTACAATTATTCATTTACAATCATAATTATAATACTTATTATAGCATAATTACAATAAAATGTATGTACGTAAAAAAGCACCCCTACAAAGCGATGCTTTAAATATTGTCTTTTACTATTTCTTACATTAAATAATTATTTTAACTCTTCCACAATCTTCCAAATATCAAAATCCTTATCCTGGATTTTATAATATTTTTCCTTATATTGATCTTGTTCTTGAAAACCAATTACGTTATCATCATAAAATGTAATAGAAAATACATATTTAGTATAAGTAGTATATTCATCTTCATCATAGCTTGCCATAAAATTAAGACTAAATTTAGACGAATTCTTAGGTCTCCTAGCTTTTTTATAAGACAACTCATCAATTATACTGACTAACTTATCTACTTTGCCATTTTCAGTATTATCTATCCAAGTTGAATTATCTAGTAAATCTGAATCTATTTCATCTTCTTGTCTATAGGTATAGTCATATGCATGTACTTGTTTATAGGTGTAATCATAATTATTTTTTGATATTAAGTTATTTGTAGGAAAAATATATGGTATGTCAATCCATACAATTATAGCAAAGAAAATGAAAATAACTATACCCCAAATGATTTTTTTCTTATTCACAAATAATCCTCCTAATTTTATAAGGTAGTTTAAAGATTTTACACTTATACTTTATAGTTTCAATATTATATACTTATTATAGCATAAATGATATATAATGTATGTTTATATTTATAAAAGTTACTACTATAAATAACACTTTCTATCTCACAATTAGGCACTTCAATTTCTACACTTCCTAATGTCGGTTGCAGTATTCCAATTAAACATTTTAACGTAGTACTCTTACCAGCATTAGTAGGTCCAATATGGATTAGCAAATATTTATTCCATACTCTCATTTCCAAGATATACTACCGTTTCTTCAGCATTATACAAATTCATTATCTGTTTTCTTAATTTTGAAGGATATAGTGGCTCATTCATAAGATTTTCAATAGGTAACCAATCAAATCCAATTTGATTATAATCACCAGCAATTTCAGCATCAGGTATTTCTTTGATGTACTCACACAAAAATACTAAATCAACTCTATGAAATGACTCTCCTGTTACTCCTTCAATTACAAATTCAAGGGTTTTTGGTTCAACAATCAACCCAAACTCTTCTTTAACTTCTCTTCTAACAGCCTCTTCCAAAGTTTCCTCAGATTCTTGACCACCTCCAGGCATTATATAAAAAATATCACCGTTATCATTGATTTTTGATGCTAACATTTTCCCATCTTTAATAATCAATGCCTTTGCAGAATTACGTATTTTTCTTTCCATTCTCTTACTCCTTTTATATCTACAAATATAAATAATATTTACTTCGTTCTATCCTATAATTTTTCATTTACAAACATAGTTCCATATACTTATTGTAGCATAATTTCAATAAAATGTATGCATATAAAAAAGCACCCCTACATAGAGATGCTCTAAATATTACTGTTTACTATTTTTTATATTAAATAATTATTTTAACTCTGTCATAATCTTCCAAATATCAAAATCCTTATCCTGGATTTTGTAATATTTTTCCTTATGTTGATCTTGTTCTTGAAAACCAATTACGTTATCATCATAAAACGTAATATAAAATACGCCTTTAGTATAAGTAGTATATTCATCTTCATCATAGCTTGCTACAAATTCAAGACTATATTTAGACCAATCCTTAGGTCTCCTAGCTTTTTTATAGGACAACTCATCAATTATACTGACTAACTTATCTACTTCGCCATCTTTATTATTATTTATCCTAATGAAATTATCTAGAAAATCTGAATCTATTTCATCTTCTTGTCTATAGGTATAGTCATATGCATAAACATTTTTAAAGGTGTATTCATAGTTGTTTTTTGACATTAAGTTATTTGTAGGAAAAATATATGGTATGTCAATCCATACAATTATAGCAAAGAAAATGAAAATTAATATTCCCCAAATGATTTTTTTCTTATTCACAAATAATCCTCCTAATTTAAAAGACTGTTGCAGAATTTTTTTTGCAATACGCTTTCTTTATGTTGATTATATATTAAACTATTTTTCACCAAAAGACATAGTATACTCTATCTCTTTTGTGTCCTCATGAACACGTTCATCTACAACTATAAAATTGTTTTTATCATAGAAGTTTATTGCTCTTTTGTTTTCTCTAAAGACATCTAATAGGAGATATGGATACCTAGATTTACAATGATCTATCAGTTTCTGTCCTATACCTTCTTTTTGATATTCTTTTTTCACAAAAATTCCTGCTATATAATTTTGCTCTACAATTCCTATAAAACCCTTTATAATATTATTTTCTTCATAAACGTAAATATCAGCAGATGGCAACATTTGTTTCACCATATCAAAGTTTTTAATCCAATATTCTTCCGGTATAAAACTGTGAGCCTTAATGTTAGTTTCAAGCCAGATTGCCATTACATCATCTAATTTACTTATATCAAATTTTTTAATCATTCTATTCTCCTTCATTTTTAAAATATTAAAAGTAAGAGTAGAATACACTCATGAAGTTCACCCTTTCTATTGCTTTTCTAAATTTATGTTGTTCTATGGATATACATTCTTGTCAGATTTTTTTCACCCTCGGCTTGGACCATACACAGAAACTCCCAACCATGACGCTCATAAAAAGACGTGTGGTCTGTAACAAGATAAAGTGTATCAATATTTTTTTCTCTCATATCATCACATACATAGTTCAGCATTTTACCAGCAATTCCTTGACAGCGATAATCATCTTCCACATAAACAGCACATACATTAGGAGTTAAATCTTTTCTGTTATGAAAATCATTTTCTATTACACCAAGTCCACCTACAATTTTATCTCCTATTATTACTATATACCATTGTGGAACAGGAGTTTTATTTTTCATACATTCATCTATACTTTCAAGATATGCTTCAAGGGGAATATTCCACTTCTCATGAAACCAATTTGCTGCGTAGTTTTTCAATTCAGGGCGTTCCTGTATTTTTATAAGATCTGCTGTTACTGTCAAATTATTACTCACAATAAAACCTCCTAAAATTACATTTATACTATTTGAGAATATTTCGAATTACCTCAACGATAAATTTGGAATTTATTGTTGTAAATATCCTTTTTGATTGAAATAGTTTAAATAGCGTTTCTTCTGTGTTTCTATTATTTCTCCAGAGTTTACAAAAGAAATGAAATCTGTTTCATTTAACCATTTATATGACATAGTTTCTCCCTTTTGAAGTGTTATAGATGTTTTATCGCAATCCGTAACGCACAAGAAAGTATAGAAAATACACTTATCATCATCGAAAACAAAATGGTCAACCTCTTCAAAGTTTTCTGAAACAATTCCTGTTTCTTCAAGCAATTCTCTTTTAATACACGCCATCTTATCCTCACCTTTAAGTGCAGAACCTCCTGCTGTAGCTTCGTAATATCCACCATAATTACGTTTAGATAAGTCACGCTTCATAAGCAAATAATCGCCATCCTTATGCTGAACAAGAACTTCGCATACCAGGTGATATAAACCATCTGGCAATACATCTCCACGAATTAAGTCTATATTGGCACGTGTTCCATCTCTAAAATATCCATCCCAAAATTCCATCATAAGTCCCCCTACAAATTCCTATTTATCTATGCTTTTTTAATAATCTTTATTCCACCTTAATCTATTATTGAGCATCAATTTATAACCTTCTGTAAATTCAACCTCTTTATTTACATTGGTTCAGTAACTACAAACTTTAATTACAGCATATTCTAAAAATATTTATAATTTTAAGTTCGCACTTTTCTTACAATTTTCTATTTACAAATATGGTTTAATATGATTATTATAGCATAATTACAATAAAATGTATGTATATAAAAAAGCATCCATATAAAGAGATGCTATGTTAAATTATCTAGTAAATCTGAATCTATTTCATTTTCTAGCATATATGTATAGTAAAATGCACGTACTTGTTTATAGGTGTAATCATAGTTGGTTTTTGACATTAAGTTATTTGTAGGAAAAATATATGGTATGTCAATCCATACAATTGTAGCAAAGAAAATTAAAATAACTATTCCCCAAATGATTTTTTTCTTATTCACAAATAATCCTCCTAATTTAAAAGCGTGTTGCAGAATTTTTTGCAACACGCTTCTTTATGTTGATTATATATTAAACTTGTCTACTTTTGTTTTAAATTTCTTTATCAAGCATTATTTTTAATTCTTTGGCAATCTCTTGTGAAAAATTATGTTTTTTATCACTAAATGTCCACCCAAATCCGTCTCCCTTATATCTTGGAAAAACATGCATATGGTAATGTCCAATATCATTAAATTCTCCACCATTTTGCATTACACTATATCCATCAGGAGAATACTTTTCTTTAATTACCTTAACAATTCTTTTAGATAATACCATCATAGACGTTACTACCTCAGTTGGAATTTCATCAGTATCTAAATAGTGGCTTTTAGGAATTATAAGTACATGACCTTCATTTATTGGCTCTATAGTTAAGAAACACATAATTAAATCATCCTCATATACTAAGTTACATGGTAAGTCACCTTTTACAATTTTACAAAATATACAATCCATAGTTACCTCCTTAATTATTCTTAAACTTTCGTATTATAATACAATTATAAGTTAATTGTAACATATTGAGTTGGCTTGATTGCGATGT